>NZ_JBKWZF010000009.1:0-80206 GCF_046991905.1 Finegoldia sp.
GGGTAGTTTATTGTTTCGTTCGCAAGCGAACTCAACTGACTAAAGTCATCAAATTACAAAATTATCGGAGCATATGCCCCGATAATTTTACTTAGTATCTATTAATAAATCTTTTGGATTTTTCCTTAGTATATTTGTTGATGAAATAATTAAAGAAATCAACAACACAACCGTCATAAATATTACTACGTATACCAAAGCTTTTGAAGAAATATTGATGTCTAAGCTTGTAAGAGTTTTGTTGAATCCATCTACTTCTGCCCCACTTCCAAGACCAGTTGAAGCTGATTGCTTAGCGATTTTTTCTGCAATATTTCCTGTAACTTTTTGTAGTATATTATTACCAATTTTATCTCCAGCAAATCTTGCCAAGAAAAATGATCCAATGTATGCAGGAATTGCTACTAACAATAATTCTGTGACAAATTGTCCGAATATCTTTGCCTTGGACATTCCTATAGATAATAATACTGCAATTTCTTTTTTTCTAGCGTTCATCCATAAGAATAATAATAAAGCGACAACCAATCCTGCAAATGCCATTGAACCTATAAACAATTTGTCAGCAATTGCGTATATGCCATTGATAGATTCTTGTAAAGCTGGATAATTAGACGAACTTTTTATTAAATTATATTCTTGCCAATTAATATCTAATTTTAATAGATTTTTCATGACATCTTCTAGCTTTTTGTTTCCTTTTACAAAAAATGTCGCATCTTGATAAACTGCTGTATCTTCTGTGTTACCATATACTTTTGCTGCTGTGTGTAAGTCTGTAATTAAAGTATTTTCGTATAATTCTTGTGCAGCACTCACTCCACCGTTATTGTGTCCATCAAACAAACCTTTAATTGTAACTTCTACTGTTTCATTGGCTTGTTTTTCATTATCTGCATCAAATAAATTGGACTTTAATTTTAATTTGTCACCTATTTTCAAATTGTTTTTGGCTGCCAAATCTTTGTGCATAAGAATTTTATTCTTATCATCATTTTTCAAATGTTGACCTTCTACCAATTTGTATGCTCCAGATACAAATTTTGTTTCCTTGGATGATTCATTAACTCCAGTCAACATTACAGTGCCTTTAAAATTTTTAGCACGTTCTGGGGATTGGTTTGCCAAAGTTTCTTGTGTTTCAATTATATCTAATCCATCCAGATCAGCCACGCTATTTATTCTTTTTACATAGCTTTCAATATCAGGTGAATCTGTGATTTTTTTGATGTCTTGTCCTTTGACATTTCCACCGCCTCTTGGTGTTCCTGGATTTACTTGTCTGTTAATTTCCATTGAAAAACTGTTGGTAATATTTCCAAATGTTTTTTCTGAAGCTTTATCAGTGGCATCTTTGATGGATAAACTAATCAAACTTAAAGCTGACATCAGCATTATTACGATTAATATAATTATCGATTTGAGACTTTTTCTAGTTACATAAGCAAATGCGTTTTTTATCATAATTTCCTCCCTAAATATTGTCAACTACTTCTTGTAGTTTTCTATCTTTTAATTCAAGAACAATATCTGCCGCTTTTGCTACTTCTTTACTATGAGTAACAACTACTACGCATTTGTTTCTTTCCATTGCAAGTTTCTTCAATATATCTATAATTTCACCAGCAGTCACATCATCCAAGTTTCCAGTAGGCTCATCTGCCAATATGATTGGAGCTTCTGAAACTAAAGCTCTCGCAATCGCAACTCTTTGTTGTTGTCCACCAGAAAGTTTCATAACATTTCTTCTTGTTTGACTTTTATCCAATCCTAATTCCAATAAAATATCTTCTGATGCATTTTTATTTACTAATCTTATGTTTTCAAGAGGAGTCAGATAATCTATTAAGTTATAGTTTTGAAAAACTAACGATATATTGTTTTTTCTATGATAACTGTGTCCTTTTTCTTCGATGTTGTTGTTTTTGAATAAGATTTGACCTGTATCTGGTGAATCTAATCCAGCCAATAAAGATAAAAGTGTTGATTTACCAGTACCTGATTTACCAATTATTGCGTAGAATTTTCCTTGTTCAAATCCTATGTTAACTAATGACAAAACTTCTTCGTTTGAACTTGAGTAACTATATGATACGTTTTTGATTTCTAAAATATTCATTTTATATCTCCTAACTTATTTGTGATAATATTTGTTTTGGTTTTTTGATTAATATCATTGTGGATGCGATAATCACAGAAACTGTGATTATTAATAAAAGCAATCCGTAGCTTTTGATAAATACTTCTAATTTATCGGATATTTTAGTAATTAATAGGCTACCTGTAAATGATGCATTTTCCGATTCTGTAATTCCTGATGCAATTAGTTTGATAATAAAATCCCCACTAATGAATGATAAAACTGCCGCAGGAACGGATACAAATACTAACTCCATTAAAAACTGTCCGATAATTTCCAGTTTGCTTACTCCTATTGATAAAAGTATCCCTATTTCATAAATTCTTTCCCTTAGCCACAATATTAAAATCAATGATAAAACTATAAGTCCTGCCAACATAATTGAATATGTCATCAATTGAATAATATGTTTTACTCCATCTAGTGAATCAATCGCATCTTTAAATGCATTATCGTCTTTTTCAATTATATACTGAGATAAGTTGTTGGTTTGATTTTTAATTTGATTTATTACATTGTTCATTGAATCTGAATTTTGAGTATATACGGAAATTTTGTTGACAATTTTATCTTGATTTTTTAAATTCAATGAATTTCGAGCTGAATTATAATTTACAAACATAGAATTTTCACTAAAATCAGATGATAACCCTGTATATTTTTCTTGTTTTTTACCCGAAAATATTCCAACTATTTCATACTGTGTTTCTTTATTATTATCACCATTTCCATTCATATTCATGAATTTAAGACCAATCTTATCGTTAAGTTTGAGTTTGTTTTTCTTAGCAAATTCTTCATGGACAAGAATTTTATTCATATCATCTAGATTAAGATTTCTACCTTTTTTGATACTTAATACGTTACTTGTGAACAAATTATTACGCTTTTGATTTGTCATAGCATCTATTGAAACCAAGTTCTTCATATTATCAGACAAATCTTCTCTCATAACTTTTTGTTGACTCTCTACGACATTACTATTAGTAAGATTAGCAAATCCCTCATAGTGATATGAAATTTCTTTAATTCCTTTGATGTTTTGAATTTTTTCGAAGTCTTTTATTTTAAAATAACCATTTTTATCCTTTTTGGTTATTGAAATAGATGAATTTGAATTATCATATAGTGATTTCTCAAAACTTTTCTGCGATTTGGATATACTTAAACAGGCATACAAGCAAGATAGAACAAGTGTTAGTATAATCAACATTATCATCGTTCTATTTCTTTTTCTGGTTATATAAGCTATTGCATTTTTTATCATATATTTCTCCCTTGTTTTCATTATATTTATATATTACAAAAGTTTTATGAAACGTATATGAAATTGATAGCAATAAAAAAAGACGACAGAATATACTTCTATCGTCTAAAAATTTTATTTAATTAATAAATTTTTGATCCTGCTGGAATATTTTCATCTAACATTATAAGATTCAACACTTCTTCTCCATCATATTCGCAGATTGCAGATAAAAGCATTCCACAAGATTCTTCACCCATCATTTTTCTTGGTGGTAAGTTTGTGATTGCAAGTAATGTCTTACCTACTAAGTCTTCTGCGCTGTAGTAGTTTTTAATTCCTGATAATATGATTCTGTCTTTTCCAGATCCATCATTCAATGTGAATTTTAATAATTTCTTGGATTTTGGAACTTCTTCACAAGATTTTACTTTTACTACTCTGAAATCAGATTCTGAGAATTTTTCAAAATCTACAAAATCTTCAAATAATGGTTCAACTTTCACTTTTGATAAGTCCAATTTCTTAGCTTTTGTATTATCTTCGCCATCTTTTGAATTGCTAGAAGAATTATTTCCAACTGGCTTCATTGTTGGGAACAACATTATATCTCTGATTGATTCATTGTTAGTTAACATCATTATAAGTCTATCAACACCAATTCCCAAACCGCCTGTTGGTGGAAGTCCTACTTCTAATGCATTCAAGAAATCGTAATCCATCATTTGCGCTTCGTCGTCGCCATTCTCTCTCGCTTCAACTTGCTTTAAGAATCTTTCTTTTTGGTCGATTGGGTTGTTCAATTCACTAAACGCATTTGCGATTTCTTTTGTACATACAAACGCTTCAAATCTGTGAGTATATCTTTCATCATCAGGATTTCTTTTAGCTAATGGACTTACTTCAACCGGATGACCCAATACGAATGTTGGTTGAACTAATTTTTCTTCACAGAAATGTTCAAAACATTCATTGATTACTTCACCACGTGACATATTGTCCCTAATTTCTACATTGTTTGCTTTGGCAACTTCACGAGCTTGTTCATCTGTTTCGATTTCGTCAAAATTAATGTCAGCATATTCTTTAATTGCATCAACCATTGTGATTCTTCTCCATGGTGGTGTAAAGTCAATTTCTGTTTCACCAAATTGAGCTTTAGTAGAACCATTTACTTTTTCACAAACAAATGCAACTAATTGTTCTGTGATATTCATCATATCATTGTAGTCAGCGTATGCTTGGTATAATTCTATTGCCGTGTATTCTGGGTTATGTGTATGGTCCATTCCTTCATTTCGGAACATTCTACCCATTTCATAAACTTTGTCAAATCCACCGACAATTAATCTTTTTAGATACAATTCATTAGCGATACGCAAATACATATCGATATCCAAAGTATTGTGATGAGTAATGAATGGTCTAGCATTTGCTCCACCAGCTATTGTATTCAAAATTGGAGTATCAACTTCAAGGAATCCTCTTGTATCCAAAAATTCTCTGATTGCTGAAATAATTTTAGATCTTTTTATGAATGTATCTTTGATTTCAGGATTCATAATTAAATCTACATATCTTTGTCTATATCTCAAATCAGGATCTTTTAATCCGTGCCATTTTTCAGGTAATATTTGTAATGATTTAGATAATAAAACTACTGATTTTGTTCTAATAGATATTTCCCCACTTTGAGTCTTGAAAATAGTTCCTTCAACACCAACAATGTCCCCAATATCCATATTTTTAACTTTTGCGTAGTTTTCTTCGCCTAATTCATTTACTTTATTAAATAATTGTATTCTGCCAATAGAATCTTGTAAGTCCATGAAATTAACTTTTCCATGGCCTCTTTTGCTCATTATTCTACCAGCTATTTTAACTTCTTTTTCATCAAATTCATCAAAATTATCCAAGATTTCTTTGGTATTATTAGCATTGTCAAATTTTTCATGAACGTATGGATTTTCATTTGCGTCTAATAATTCTTGTAACTTTTGTCTACGAATTTGAAGCATTTCGTTTAAGTTTTCCATTATTATCCTTTCTTTACAGTTAATACCTTTAATTCTACGATTCCACCTGGTGTTTCAACTGTAGTAGTGTCACCAACTTTTAAATTTAACAGAGCTTTTCCTGTTGGTGATTCATTTGAAATTCTACCTTCAAAAGGATCAGCTTCTGCTGTTCCCACTATTTTATAAGTCATTTCTTTGTTTGACTTTAAGTTTTTGTAAGTTACTGTTGATCCAACTGTCACAACATCTTTTTGATTTTCGTCATCTTGAATTACTTTTGCATATAGTAGCAAGTTTTCAAGATAGTTGATTCTTTCTTCTACTTGCGCTTGTTCATTCTTAGCTTCATCATATTCTGCATTTTCAGAAAGGTCGCCAAATCCTCTGGCAACTTTGATTTTCTCAGCTATTTCTGTTCTACGAGTAGTCTTTAAAAACTCAAGTTCTTCTTTGTGTTGATCTAAGCCTTCTTGAGTTAATAAAAATTCTTTATCTGCCATAATCTATTCTCCTTATTTTAACCATATATTTTAAAATTATATAACAAAAGGCATAATTGTCAAGTTTTTAGTATATGATTAAACTATTCATTTTTAAATTCATCTAGTATTTTATATATTTGATCAATATCTGTTAATTGATTGATTTCATTTTTAACTCTATTAGAATTTTTAAAGCCTTTTAGATACCATTGAATGTGTTTTCTCATTTCTAAAATAGCACGTCTTTCTTCATAAAATTCTAATTTTAATTGCATGTGTTTTTTTATTGTATCTATTACTTCTTCTTTTGTTTTAGTCTCATCATCACTGAAAATAAATGGGTTTTGCATTGCTCCTCTTGCCAACAAAACTCCATCGCAATTTGAGTATTCCATGTTTCGTTTTATGTCTGCTTTTGTAAAACAATCTCCATTTCCAAGAACAGGAATATTCACAGCTTCAACTAATCGTTTAATATGATACCAATCAGCTTCTCCTGAATAAAACATTTTTCTGGTTCTTGCGTGAAGTGTAACGTAATCCACTTTCAATCTCTCACAAATTTGTGCAAGTTGAAGATAATTCATTGAATTTTCATCAATACCTAGTCTAAATTTTACAGATACTGGTAAATCAGTATTGTTCTTACAAGCTCTGATAACATCTTCCGCAAGGTTTAAATCCCCCATCAATGCTGAGCCATCTCCATTTTTGAATATTTTAGGAGCTGGACATCCCATATTGATATCGATAGATTTAAAATTATAATTTTCAGTCAGAAATCTAGTTGCATAAGCCATGATTTCTGGTTCATGCCCAAATATTTGTACAGATGTGCTATTTTCTCTTGGATCTGTGTCTAAAAGTTTCTTTGTTTTTTTGTCATCATAGTAAAGTGCTTTGGCGCTTATCATTTCTGTAAAGCACAAACCAGCTCCCAATTCTCCACAAATTATTCGAAAAGGAATGTCTGTTACTCCAGCTAACGGCGCCAAAAACAAATTACTATTCAAGTTTAATTTTTCTTTAATCATTTCTATTTAAATCGTTAATAATTTTTAAGCCATCCAAAGTTATGAGTTTGTCAATAATTGTGATGTACTTGGATCGTTTTGCGATCAAATACGAAAAACCGCCTGTTGCAATTATTGTAACTTCATCTTTTGTTTTATGTCTTTCTTCTAGGATTTTTTCGATAATATAATCTATTAATCCTATAAATCCGAACACAACCCCTGATTGCATACTACTTACAGTGCTGTCTCCAATAACTTTATCCGGCATTTCTATTTCAATCTTAGGTAGCTTAGCTGTCCTCATAAAAAGTGCTTCAGACGATATTGCTATCCCTGGGGCAATCGCTCCTCCCAAGTATTCTTTATTTTCTGAAATATAATCAAAAGTAATCGCCGTTCCAATATCAACTATTATTATTGGTGTTGAATATTTTTGACAGGCGCTTACTGCGTTAATTATTCTGTCAACTCCAACTTCTTTAGGACTGGCATATTTATTAATTATTCCTGTTCTTATTTTTTCATCTACTATTAAAGGTTCAATTCCCAAACATTTTTTGACTGCTTTTGGAATAGTAGGCATCAAGTTCGGTACTACAGAGCCTATTATAGCTTCTTTTACTTCTGATTTTTTTATATTTGAATAATCCAAAGCTTGTCTGAGTGTTAGTGCGTACTCATCACTGGTTTTACGCAAATCTGTGGATATTCTCCATTCAAAAATCAATTCATCTTCCTTGAAAAAACCAAATACAATATTTGTATTTCCAATATCAATTACAAGTAAAATATCTTCCACCTTCTTTATTTGTTTTCAATAGATGCTTTGATAAATCCATTGAATAAAGGATGAATTTTGTTAGGTCTTGATTTGAATTCTGGATGGAATTGGCAACCTAAGAAGAATTTATTTTGTGGTATTTCAAGCATTTCTACCAAGTTATATTGGTCATTAATTCCTGAGAATACGACATTGTTTTGTTCAAATTGTTCTCTGTAGTCGTTGTTGAATTCGTATCTGTGTCTGTGTCTTTCTTGTATGAATTCTTCACAGTACAATTCTTTTGCCAAAGATTTATCTTTCAAGTGACACTCATAGTTACCAAGTCTTAATGTTCCACCTATATCTTCAATATCTCTTTGTTCTTTCATTAAACTTATTACCGGATTTTTGCAATCAGCAACAACTTCTGCCGTATTAGCATCAGCTAAACCAAGTATATTTCTAGCGATATCTATTGCTGCGATTTGCATTCCTAAACAAATTCCGAAATATGGCATATTGTTTTCACGACAGTATTTTGAAGTTTCAACCATTCCTTCCATGCCTCTGCCACCAAATCCTCCTGGAACGATAATACCGTTCAATCCTTCAAATGATTCTTTGATATTGTCTTTGTTTAATTCTTCGGAATTAATCCAACGAATGTTTACTTTGTGATTGTTTGCATATCCAGCATCTATCAATGCTTGTTCTACAGAAAGATAAGCATCGTGAAGTTCTGTGTATTTTCCAACTAAACCTATGTTTACAGTTTCAGTTGCTTTTCTGTAGTTTTCAATCATTTTTCTCCATTTTCCATCTTCTTCGCCTTTGGATTTTAGTTTCATTTTTCTCATTATATATTTATCCAAATTTTGTTCTTGGAATTTCAATGGAACTTCATAAATAAAATCAACATTGAATGATTGAATGATGGCTTCAACTGGGACATCGCAGAACAACGAGATTTTTTCTTTTAATTCATCTGTAACTATTCCTTCACTTCTTAGTATAATTACATTTGTTTTAATTCCTAAACTCATCAATTCTTTGTAAGAATGTTGTGTTGGTTTAGTTTTTAATTCATTACTTCCAGGAATTGTAGGAACTAATGTTGTGTGAATAAACAATACATCCTCTTTTTCATTTTCTGCGTGGATTTGTCTGATTGCTTCCAAAAATGGCAATGATTCAATATCCCCAACAGTTCCACCAATTTCTGTAATTACGATATCTGCTTGAGATTCTTCAGATGCTTTATAAACCGCTTTTTTTATTTCATCAGTAATATGTGGAATAACTTGAACAGTTTTACCATTATAATCTCCACGTCTTTCTTTTTTGATAACATCATTATAGACTTTTCCTGTAGTGATGTTAGATCTTTGAGTTAATTCTTCATTAATAAATCTTTCATAATGGCCTAAATCAAGGTCAGTTTCTGCACCATCTTTTGTAACAAAAACTTCTCCATGTTGATAAGGGCTCATAGTACCTGGGTCAATATTTAAATACGGATCAAATTTTTGCATAAATACAGAAATACCTCTGTCTTTTAGCATTCTACCAATACTTGCTCCACTAATTCCCTTACCAATACCAGAGACAACTCCTCCAGTAATAAAAATAAATTTACTCATTACTCCTCCTATATTTATATTAATGATGAATATATATCTTGAATATCACACAAACTATAATTTTCTTTGTAGATATATTTTTCAAGGCTATCGTGTATTTCTCTGATTTCTTCGATTAATGGACTAATTTCATATTGAAAATACTTAGCTTTTTCATATTTTGATTCAAAATCAGATTTGTGTAGCATCTCTTCTAAATTATTTCTCTTATTGATGATTTCATTTAAACCATTTTTTAATTTTTCTTGAGTGGAAATTAAACTGTCTATACTGCATTTTTCAATTAAACTTGTGTTTTGAAGAAGTTGTTTTGAGAATGCATTAATGACAAATTTATCTAACATGTAAATCAAAGTTTTCGCTTCAATTTCATGAGTAGTTATTACATCTTCTAATCCTACATCGTAGATTGCGTGTAATTCTTCCTCACTTAGTATACCACAAAAATCCCTTATAGATTCTTCTGAAATTAATGAATACAATGAATCAAAATAATGAACTAAATCCAACAAACCTCTTTTCTTTGCTTCTTCTCTCCATAGTTCTGTATAATTATCTTGTCTGTATAGTATATGTTTGTGGTTTTTCAAAATATTTACTACTTCTGATTTGATAAATTTTTCGATATTTTCATTTTGAGATTTGAACTTTTCGTAAACTCTTTTGATTGCATTAGCATACATTGTGTTTAAAACTATATTTACATCACTTGCACTGTTCGATGAACCCAACATTCTAAACTCAAATTTGTTTCCGCTAAATGCAAATGGACTTGTTCTATTTCTGTCTGTCATATTTGGTGGTATATAGTCAAATCTATTTATTGAAAACTCTGGATAATTTATGACGATTTCTTCTTCATTCATAAGTGAATTGAATGTTTCTTCAATATCTTGTCCCAAGTCCATGGAAATAATTGATGGTGGAGCTTCATCTCCTCCTAATCTATAATCATTAGATGTTGTTGAGGATGCTGATCTTAATAATGCTTGAGATTTGTCCACTGCTTCAATTAAACATGCTATAAATATCAAAAATACCAAATCATTTTCCATGTCTGCTTTTGGTGAGAATACATTTCTACCATGATTTGTAACTAATGAATAATTGTTATGCTTACCAGAACCATTTACGCCTTTGAATGGTTTTTCATGCAATAAACATACCAAATGATGCTTTCTAGCTGTAGTTTTAAGTATTTCCATTACCAAGTGGTTATCATCTACAGAAATATTTGCGTTTTCAAAAAGAATTGCTACTTCGAATTGATTAGGAGCAACTTCATTGTGTTCTGTTTTAGCATATATCCCTAATCTGAATAATTTCTCGTCTATATCTCTATAAAATGCTTCTACTCTTTGAGGAATTGAACCAAAATAATGATCAGTAAGCTCTTGTGATTTAGGCGCTTGTGCCCCTAACAATGTTCTTCCTGTATTTATTAAATCTATTCTTTCTTTGTACACATTTTCATCTATAAGAAAGAATTCTTGCTCCAAACCTATTTTGACTTTCATTCTGTAACAATGTTCATCAGAAATTTCATTGTATAGTTTTGTCGCATAGTCAGATAAATAATCCAAACTTTTTAAAAGGGGAAGTTTTTTATCTAATGTTGTCCCATCATAAGATACAAATACCGATGGTATATACATAATATTGTCTACTATGAAAGTATTAGAAGTACAATCCCAATAAGTATATCCTCTAGCTTCAAATGTAGATCTGATTGATCCTGTTGGAAAAGATGAAGCATCAGGCTCTCCTTTTATTAATTCACTAGCTGAAAATCTATTTATAGGAGTATTATCGTCTCCTCTATCCAAAAATGAATCGTGTTTTTTTGCTGTCAAACCGTTTAATGGTTGGAACCAATGACAAAAATGAGTAGCTCCTCTTTCTATTGCCCATTTTTTCATCGCATGCGCAATAATTTCTGCTGTTTCAATATCTAGTAAATCTTCTTTTCTAACTGCGTTTTTCCATTTTTGATAAACCGGAAACGGCAGAGAGTCTTTCATTTGTTTTTTGTCAAAAGTGTCAATCCCAAAAATTTTATTAGTATCCATAAATACCTCCATGTATTAAAATAAAAAAAATTGGCAATCAAAGAAAGCCAATTTATGAAAAACAAAAATAGTGTTTTTTTTATTATATTTAATCACAGTTTTGTTGTCAAGTATTTTATTGTTTTTTCTTATTCTTTTTTATGATTACTTGCATTTCAGAAGCATCACTTGGATTGATAGGAATAAGTTTGTTAGTAGCTTTGGAATTTTTCAAAGTTAATTCCAAAAATCTCTTATCTTTGGAGTATTTCCATTGTTTGATGTCTTCATATTCAGCCAAAAATCCATTGAAATAAATTCCTTTATCTGTAAATGAGATTTTTTCGAATGTTAAATAAATGAATATTACTCCAAGTAATATATAAATTAATGGGAACCATGTTTTTTGTTGGTAAAGATACAATAATCCCAATATTACAATTGAATATGATGCAACCATCATTAAAACTCTTTTTCTTTGGTTAAAGTTTTTGATGACTCTACCAATATTTTTTTTGACTTTGTATACATTGTACATTTGCTTCAATCCAAAAAGCAAAATCAATATATACATCACATTAATAATATTTTGTGCGCTCATTATTTCTCCTGATTTTCTATATTGTTTTCTATTTCTTCGTCTTTTTTTCTTACATCGACTAATTCTTTTGGTTCATTTTCGTGAATTTTAGTCTTAGTGTATTTGTCAAATATAGCTTCGAATTCTTCTTGTCCAATAGTTTCTTTTTCTAAAAGTCTGTTTGCCAATGCATGTAACAAATCGATGTTTTCATTCAAAATATTTAAAGCTTTGTTGTACGCTTCATCGATTAGTTCTCTCATTTCAGAATCAATTTCATAAGCTATCTTGTCAGAATACTGCTTGTTCTTACCAAGCTCTTCACCTAAAAATACTTCAGAGTCATCTCCACCGTACATCATAGGTCCCAATCTCTTACTCATACCGTATTTTGTTACCATTGCATGTGCGATTTTTGTTGCTCTTTCAATATCGTTACTTGCTCCAGTGGAAATATCGTCAAGCACAACTTCTTCTGCTGCACGTCCACCTAAAAGCGAAATCAATTTGTGTTGCATTTGTCTTTTAGTCATAAATTTCGCATCTTCTTGTGGAAGATATGCCGTAAATCCTCCGGCTCTTCCTCTAGGAATAATTGTAATCATGTGAACTTTGTCATTATCTTCCAAGAATCCGGATACAATCGCATGACCAGATTCGTGATAAGCTGTAAGCACACGTTCTTTTTCTATTACAACTTGTGATTTCTTTTCTGGACCAGCAACAACTTTTATAGATGCTTCTTTGAACACTTCATTTGAAATTTCTGCTTCATTATTTCTTGCTGCAAGAAGTGCTGCTTCATTGCACAAATTTTCTAAATCAGCTGGAGAAAAACCAGTAGTTGTTTTTGCAATATTCTCCAAATCCACATCTGATTTAAGTTTTTTATTTTTTGTGTGAACTTTTAATATTTCTAATCTCTCTCTCACGTCTGGAAGTCCCACATAAATAGTTCTATCAAATCTTCCAGGTCTCAACAATGCTTTATCCAAAATATCAGGTCTATTAGTAGCACTCATTACAATTACGCCTTCATTTTTTCCAAAACCATCCATTTCAACAAGTAATTGATTCAACGTTTGTTCTCTTTCGTCATGGCCTCCGCCAAGTCCTGCTCCTCTTTTTCTACCTACTGCGTCTATTTCATCGATGAAAATGATACAAGGAGCATTTTTCTTAGCTTGTTCAAACAAATCACGAACTCTCGATGCACCGACACCAACAAACATTTCGACAAAATCAGAACCAGAAATGCTGAAAAATGGAACCTTTGCTTCACCTGCGACTGCTCTCGATAAATATGTTTTACCAGTTCCTGGAGGCCCCACTAACAAAACTCCTTTAGGAATTCTTGCACCAATGTCTATATACTTAGAAGGATTTTTCAGAAAATCTACAATTTCCATCAATTCTTCTTTTTCTTCTTTTAATCCCGCTACATCAGCAAACACAACCTTTTCTTTTGAATCTTGGTTGAGTTTTGCTTTTGATTTTCCAAAATTCATAGCCTTAGAATTTCCAGAGTTTTGCGTTTGATTCATAAACATAAACCAAATTATTCCAAGCCCAACTATAATTAATATAGTTGGCATTATATCAACATACCATGGTTTGCCAGGATCTTTTTCGGTCTTCAATACGATCTTATTGTTTTCAACAGATTCCTTCAGATAATTATTGTAAAAAACTTCCCACATTTCTGGGGGCATATACATTCTAAAAGGAGTACCCTTGCTATCTTTTAGAACGCCTTTTATATCATTTCCTCTTGCAGCAATTTCTTTAACATTATCTTTCTTGACATTTACAATCATTTCGTTGACAGTAAAATATTTTGTGCTCAATGTATTGTTTTGAGTCATAGTCACGAAAAAAGCTATTAAAATAATTGGAACAAGATAAATCGCTAAACTTTTAGTTACTTTTTTCATTAAATCTCCTTTTCATAAAAAGATTTCTTCAATATGCAAATATCTTCAATATTTCTAAATTGTTGTGCAAAATCCAATCCATAACCAACTATAAACTCGTTTGGTACTGTAAAACCTTTGAATTGAACATCAACTTCGTTAGTTCTTCTTTCAGGTTTATCCAAAAGACTCGCTATCTTAACTGATTTTGCTTTTCTATCCATTAAGTTTCGAACCAAGTAACTTAATGTGCGACCACTGTCCACAATATCTTCAACTATAAGGATATTTTTGCCGGCGATGTCTTCTTCCAAATCTTTGATGATTCTTACAGTTCCACTCGATTCTGAAGAATGTCCATAACTTGATACTGCCATGAAATCTATTCCAACTTCTAAGTCGATATTTAATGTTAAATTACTCATAAACATCGCTGCGCCTCTTAGAATACCAACTACGATAAGTTCTCCCTTACCTCTGTATTCTTCAGTGATTTCTTTTCCTAATTCTTCAATTCTTTTGTCGATTTCTGATTTTGGTATTAGCACCTTTTCGACTGCATCACATAAATTACTTTTCATAAGTCACCTCTATAACTAAAACTTCTTTGCTGTTAGAATTTTTCATGTACAAATTTGATCTTTTCAACGACAAAATGGCATATATATTTTCTTCATCGCTCAAAACGGGATAATTATCGCGTTCAATTTGTAAAACTTTATTATCAATAAATACATCTTTAATTTTCTTGGTAAATCCCTTTAATTTAATTCTATCTCCATTTTCTCTTCTTCGTAAAACAAGATTATGTGATAGAATTTTAGAATCAAAAACCATTTTATTTCTTGAAGGTTTAATATTAGTATTTTTTGTTAGATAACTACTAATTTTAAAATCCCCAAAAATGATTGTCCCAAGTTCAAATTTTACACTTTGACTTTTTTTGTTGTCTACATTTTCCCTAATTATTACTTTATCATAACTTTTGAAAAAACTGTAGTCTTTAAATATATATTCCCTGCCGTTTTTTAAATCAAATAATTCTATAATATTATCTATATAAGCCATTCTAATGTTTTGGTTAGACCCATTTAATTCAATTAAAAGTTTTCTAATTATATTTCTTTGAATAGAGGTCTTTTCGATTTCAAATAATTTTACATCTATAGAATATTCACCATTTCTTTGACTAACTAATTTTTCGAATTTAAGATTAGTAATATCGTCAATTATTTCTTTTGAATCTTGTAAAATATTTATAGTTCTATATATCGATTCATTTATAGAATTATTGAAATTTTCTTGAATATATGGCAACATTTCAAGTCGAATTTTATTTCTTTTGACATCGGCTATGAAATTTGTCTCGTCAGTTACATACTCAATATTATTGCTATCTAAATAATTTAGGATTTCATTTTTTGATACATCTAAAAGTGGTCTTATTACATTTTTGTTTCGATATTGTATTCCACACAATCCATCAATTCCACTTCCCCTAAACAAATGTAAGAAAAAAGTCTCCACTTGATCGTCCAAGTGGTGTGCTACAGCAATCTTATTGAAATTCTCTGTTTCTAAAATTTTGTTGAAACAACTATATCTTAAAATCCTACCGCTATCTTCCAAGCTAATAGAATTGTCGATGGAAAATTGTTTCATATCTACTTTTTTTGAAAAAAATTGAACATTTTTTTCTTCAGATATTTCCCTTGAAAAATTTTCATCTCGATCGGCAGTAACTCTGTAAGAATGATTAATGTGGCATGTTTTTATCTCAAAATCTAAATCATCTTTTAGTTGGTATAAAACATTGAATAATAATACTGAGTCTGCCCCACCTGATAATCCTATCAAAATTTTGTCGTTTTTTTGTATTAAGTTTTCTCTTATGATAGTATTTTTTATTTTGTGTATCAAATCCATAATAATAAAAAAGCCGCATAAATCTGCGGCGTTACTCCTAATTATACTTTCTTTTCTTCGAAAACTTTTTATTCTCTCTTTGTCTAATGGAATCTAATCTCTCGTTACTTTCTTTCATAAACTTAGAAAGTAAATCATCAAAAGTTGATTCTTTGTTAGATTCTTTATCTACATTACTATCATCAGAATAAGTTTTCTTATTAAATTCTTTTTTATGTTCTTTTTTTGGAAGACATCCCTTTATTGAAAAGCTAACCTTTTTATCTTCAATGCTCATTACTTTGCATTTAACTACATCATTAACCTTTAACACATCTTCAACTTTTTCTATGTAGTCATTAGAAATTTGTGAGATATGAACTAATCCTTTAGTCCCATCTTCGCATTCTACAAATGCCCCAAACTTAGTAATTCCTGTTACTTTACCTTCAACAATATCGCCCACTGATATAGACATACGCAATATCTTCCTCCTAATATAATACTATATACAAGTATATACTACTAAAAAAACGCTGTCAATAATTATTTATCACACTTTTTGTCAAAAGTAGGAGATGGTGTGAAGTTTGCATCTTTTTTTGGTTTTTCCTTTTCATCCTTTATCAAAACTTCGTTAGGTTTTACCATACCTAATTTTTCTCTGGCATATTTTTCAATCAACTCAGGATTGTCTAAATGCTTGGAATCTTCAGATAATTTAAGTATTTCCTTTTCAAGTTCAGCTTGTTTTGTTTGTTGTTCTAATTTAACATTATTGATGTTTTTAATCTGTAGTTGTTGCTTGAAAATAGTAAATAATAACGTAATACAAGCAAAAATAGTTGCAACTGAAACTATTATCCTAAATTTATTAACGTTTTTTCTTCTTTCTTTTATCTGCTTATCCCTGGCATTCATTTTAATCTCCTAAAGTTTCAAACATTTTATCCGCATCGTCTTTCTTTGGATTATCAATTAATTCTGTAACCTTTGCCTTTAAAACTGATTGAGCAAAACTTATTTCAATTATATCTCCGACTTTTACGTTGTCTCCAGGTTTAGCGATTTTGTCGTTGATTTTCACTCTTTGCGATTCACAAGCAGTTTTTGCTACAGTTCTTCTCTTAATAATCCTTGAATTTTTTAAAAATTTATCTAATCTCATCTATTTCCTTATTTTCTATTTCTTCTAATATTAATTTGTAATCTAAATCCGATTCAACTTTCTTATATACTATATTATCATATTTTTTGATAATTGCAGACTTCATTTTATCATTTCGATATAAGCAATAAATGTCGCAATCATCCAAGTCATCATTGAAAGTTTCCTTGTCGATAAAAAACATGGCTTTTACAAATTCTTTCGATTTTCTCCTAATTTTATATACTCCATTTTTTCCTTTTTCAAATTTTTCAAGTATAAGTTTAATATCTTGTAAATTATCGACAATAAAATCAGCTTTATTTTGTTTAAAATTAAATCTATCTTCTCGTCTAGCAATTACTGTCAAACCTGCATTTTTCGCTGATTCAATCCCATAATCAGAATCTTCAATCGCAAAAGCATCTTGTGGACGCACTCCTAAAATTTCACATGTGTTCGTGTAAATTTCTGGATTTGGCTTTGATTCTACAAAATCCTCTCCACTAATAACAGCATCAAATTCATCTTCGATTTTTAATTCCTCCAAGACTAGTTTAATAGTATTTTTTGGTGATGAAGATGCCAATGCTAGTTTGAAGTTTTTCCTTTTAAGTTCTTTTAGTAACGGATAAAAACCATCCATTACCAAAGAACTATAATCTATTTTATCAGCATCGATATAGTTTTTCATCATATTATATACTTCTTCAGGTTTTCTGTGAAGTTTTGATTCCAAAAACTCATCGGTCTTTTGTTGACTTAAACCAGCAAGAGAAAATAAATCTTCTTCAGATATTTCGACGTCAAAATCTTCAAGCACTTTCTTGAAAAAATCAATATACACTACTTCACTGTCTATTATTACGCCGTCCATATCAAATATTACTGCCTTCATTTTCTACCTCTAAGTTTATTGTACCATATTACGTTTATAAAATCTTCGCTGCTCCACGATATACCAATCCGGCTATAGGATCGATAGTCAATATTTCTTCATCTTTTACTATACTTACAGCATCTTTGCAACCTACAATTGTTGGAATACCCAAGTGTAATCCGACGATTGCAGCTGGAGAAGTAAGTCCTCCTTCTTCAACAATAATTGCAGACGCTTTTTGAACATATGGAATAAATTCTCTTTCCAAGCTGTACAAAACAATTGCATTTCCATCTTCAAATTTTGAAGCTAAATCTTCAACGCCTTTTGCTATTCTTGCCTTTGCTGTTACAGATTTCTTACCAATTCCAGTTCCTTCGATTAAAATGTCTCCTATTGTATGAACTTTTAATAAGTTTGTAGTTCCAGATACTCCAACAGGAAGACCTGCTGTAATTATTATCAAATCACCTTCACGAACTAAGTCTTTTTTTATTCCAGCAGAAATTGATCTATCAATAACTTCATCTGTGTTTTCACTCAATTCGCTTAGAACTGGATGTACCCCCCAAATCAAGGATAATTTTCTCATTACTTCTTCTGATGTTGTGGCTGCAACTATTGGAGATAATGGACGATACTTTGAAACATTTCTTGCAGTTGAACCAGAAGTTGTAGCAACTACAATTGCATTAGCCCCCAATTGTTCACTAATACTTCTTGTTGCAATACTTATCGCATTAGTAGTAGTAATATCTAGCCATTTCAATCTTTTGTTCGCAGCTTCTTTAAATTCATCAGAATTTTCTGTATTAATTGCTATGTCATTCATAACTTTTACTGCGTTTATTGGATAATTTCCCGCTGCAGTTTCTCCAGAAAGCATAACCGCATCACTTCCATCTAAAATCGCATTTGCAACATCTGTAACTTCTGCTCTAGTTGGTCTTGGATTTCTAATCATGGAATCTAGCATTTGAGTTGCAGTTATAACTGGTTTTCCAGCTAATGAAGTTTTCTTAATAATTTCTTTTTGAACAATTGGCATAATTTCTGTTTGGATTTCAACACCTAAATCCCCTCTAGCAACCATTATTCCATCTGAAGTGTTGATTATCTCATCCAAATTATCGACACCTTCTTGTGATTCGATTTTAGAAATTATTTTGATATCATTTCCATTGTTTTCTTCTAAAATTTTTCTAATATCCAATACGTCTTGTGATTTTCTAATAAAAGATGCTGCAATGTAATCTATCCCATTTTCAATTCCAAATTTAATATCAGAAATATCTTTTTCGGTTATCGCAGGTAATTTTACTTTTGAATTAGGAATGTTGACACCTTTTTTGCTTTTTAAAATGCCATAGTTATTAACTTTGCAAATTACATCAGTGTCTTTAATTTCAACTACTTCTAATTCAACTAACCCATCGTCAATTAAAACTTTTTTACCAATATCCAAATCATCTGGAAGTCCTTTATAGCTTACTGAACAGATTTTTTCATCGCCAACTACATCTCTTGTTGTCAACGTGAACTCATCATCAATAGATAGTTGAACTTGGTCTACCCCAAAATCGCCTAATCTAATTTCAGGCCCTTTTGTATCTAACATTATAGCTACTGGAAGGTCAAGTTCTTCTCTCGCTTGTTTTATATTTTTTATTCTTTGCAAATGTTCTTCGTGACTTCCGTGTGAAAAGTTCAATCTGCAGACATTCATACCATTTTGCATCAATATTTTTAAAGTCTCTACAGAATCTGACGCTGGACCTATAGTGCAGACTATTTTTGTTTTCTTTAACATTTTTTCTCCCATCTAAATAGATATCTCTTTCGATATTTCATACAAATCTTCTCTAAATTTTCTCTTAGTTTTAACCGCTTCATCTATAGGAACTGTTACGATTTTGTTATCCTTCGTAGCAATTGCTAGTCCTGTTTTTTCTTCCATTATTAATTTAACTGCTAAATTCCCCATTTGTGTTGCCATTAATCTATCAAAAGTACAGGGAGTTCCTCCACGTTGCACGTGACCCAATATAGTCACTTTTGTTTCAACTCCTGTTTTTTCTTCGATCATATCTTTAATATCATAAGCTCCGCCGACACCTTCAGCAAGCATAATTAAATGATGAAGTTTTCCTCTTTTTCTTCCTCGTTCGATTTTTTCAGTTACTTCGTCAATGTCTAATTCTACTTCTGGAACTAATATGGATTCTGCTCCTGACGCAACCCCAGAATACAAAGCAATGTCACCGCAATTTCTTCCCATAACTTCAATTATATTTGCTCGTCCATGGCTTGATGATGTATCTCTTAATTTAGATATTGCATCGCTAACTGTTTCAACAGCAGTGAAAAAACCTATCGTATAATCAGTGTATCCCATATCATTGTCAATAGTGCATGGAATTCCAATTGTCGATATTCCGATTTTACTTAATGCACTTGCACCTTTAAATGAACCATCTCCACCTAAAACTACAAGTCCATCTATTCCAAAATCTTTTAAAATTTGAGCTCCTTTTTTCTGACCTTCTTCAGTTTTAAATTCAAGGCATCTCGCCGAACCCAAAATGGTTCCACCTCTGTGAATAATATCTGCAACGGATGACACATTCATTTCGTAAATATTTCCATTCATAAGACCATCGTATCCGGATCTTATTCCCATCACTCTTATTCCATTGTAAATACAAGTTCTTGCTATTGAACGAATACATGCATTCATTCCCGGTGCATCTCCACCACTTGTAAGTATAGCTATTGTTTTCATAATTTACCTCTATTTTAAAACTACATTTTCTCTTCCTAATAATGATACAAGTTCATCAATAGTATCATCTTCCACAGAAATTCTAAATTCATTTCCTAGTAAGTAGTTTTGTTTCTTTTCTTCAAAATATATATTTGATTGTGTATTTCCTTTGCTATTGAGCAATATTGGTTTAACTTTATCCAAAATATAACTTGGCATATTTTTTGTGATTCTCAAGAATAATTTTTCTTCTGTTTGCTCTTGATTTTCTACATTTGAAATTGATTTGATACTTTGAATACTATCTACTAAAATTTTAGGAACTTCACCTTCAATAATGTTCAGCCTTCCACTCACAATCAAAATCTCATCTTCTTTTAAAAAGCTTGAATATTGCTCATATTTTTGTGGAAAAACTATAAGTTCCATAGTTCCATACAAATCTTCGAATTTTACAAATTCCATGATTTTCTGATTTTTAGTAAATTTCTTATTGATTGATTCTATTATCCCTACAACTTTTACTCTTTTACCATCAAAATTCTTCTCATTGTAAACATCATCTTCCAAATCTCCAGTTGAAAAATTAGAGTACTTATCTATTATTTTCGAATAGGATCTTAAAGGATGGTCTGATAAATATATACCCAATACTTCCTTTTCCATTCTCAAAAGTTCTGATTTATCAAATTCTTCTCTTCTTGTAAATTCGTCACGCTCTTCATCATCTTGAGTTTCAAACATATCGAATAAATTAGATTGCCCAGGTACATTGTTTTTTAAACCCGATTGAACAGAATCAATTATAGATTGGTATTGTAGCATCAATGTCGCCCTTGTTTCTCCCAAAGATGTAAACGCGCCAGCTTTTATTAGAGATTCAATGGAGCGTTTATTTATCGCTGATTTGTCCTTTTCGTAAATTCTTTCAACGAAATCTCTAAATGTTTTAAATTTACCATTTTCATTTCTAGAAATAATAGTTTGTTCAATAAGATTTGCTCCGACGTTTTTAATGGCTTTTAACCCGTAAATAATGGAGTTTTCTTTAACATTGAACTTATCCAAACTATAGTTTATATCTGGTGGTAATATTTCAATGTTAAGTCTCCTAGCTTCTTCAATATACAAAGAAATCTGAGAAGTGTTTCCCATAACTGATGATATTAAAGCCGCTAAAAATTCCACTGGATAATAATATTTTAACCATGCTGTTCTCATCGCAACTAATGAATAAGCTGCTGAGTGCGATTTATTAAATGCATACTTTGCAAAGTCTATCATTAAATCATAGATTTTGTTTGCAATATCTTCCTCGACACCTCGTCTAATTGCTCCTTCAATCAAAATATTTCCGTCTTCATCTTCTTTTCCGAAGATAAATTCTTTCCTACCATCTTCCATTACCTTCATTTTCTTCTTACTCATCGCACGTCTTAAATTGTCAGCTTCTCCTAAGCTAAATCCTGCAATTTTTTGTACAATTTGCATAACTTGCTCTTGATAAACAATGGTACCGTAAGTTGGTTTCAAAATATCTTCTAGTAATGGAGATAAATATTGAACGTTTTTTTCATTGTGTTTGTTGTGAATGTAAGTTGGAATCTCATTCATTGGACCTGGTCTAAACAAAGCATTAGCCGCTATTAAATCATCAAATTTGGTTGGCTTCAATTCTTTCAAGAAGTTTCTCATTCCTTGAGACTCAAATTGGAATATCCCCAAAGTTTGTGCAACTGTAAACATGGACAAAACTTTTGGGTCATTTTCATCCATATCTTCAAAACTCACATCAATATTTTTGTTTTTCTTAATAAATTTCATACAATCGCTGATTACTGTTAAAGTTCTAAGTCCCAAAAAGTCCATCTTCAATAGACCAAGTTCCTCAAGCTCCGTCATATTAAATTGAGTGATTACAGCGTCTTTGTTAATAGCCAAAGGAACGTACTCCATAATTGGCAGCTTTGATATTACAACTCCTGCTGCATGAGTTGATGTGTGCCTTGGCATTCCTTCAACTCTTCGTGCAACATCTACTAATTTTTTAACATCTCGGCTATTGTCATAAGCTTCTCTAAATTCTGGTGAAATTTCCAGCGATTTATCTATGTTTATATTCAAAAGATTTGGGACTTTTTTTGCGGTGTCATCAACAGTTTTAAAGTCCATCGCCAAAACTCTTCCAACATCTCTGATTGCATTTCTCGCTGCCATTGTTCCGAATGTTACTATCTGAGCAACCTTGTCTTCGCCATATTTTTTTACAACGTAATCAATTACTTCTTCTCGTCTTTCGTAGCAAAAATCTATATCAATATCAGGCATTGAAACACGTTCTGGATTCAAAAATCTTTCAAATATTAAATTATAATCCAATGGATTAATATCTGTAATTTCTAAGCAATAACTTATTAAACTTCCAGCAGCAGATCCACGTCCAGGTCCTACAGGAATGTCTTGTGATTTCGCAAATCTTATAAAATCCCATACAATTAGAAAATAATCGACATATCCCATTTTTTCAATTACAGAAAGTTCGTATTCGCACCTTTCCTTTGCTTCTTGTAGTCTTTTATCATTTGCAAATCTTTTGTCTAATCCATCATACACCAGTTTTTTAAGATAAGTAGTATTTGTAAAACCATCTGGTATTGCAAAATAAGGTAAATGTAAATTTCCGAATTCTAATTCCACATTACACATTTCGGCGATTTTCTTGGTATTTTCAATTGCTTCAGGATAATCCTTAAACAAATCTTTCATTTGCTCTTCACTTCTCAAGAAAAATTCACCAGGAATGTAACTCATTTTGTTGTCTTCTTCAATAGTTTTTCCCGTTTGAAGACAAATCAAAATATTGTGTATTTTATAATCTTCTTTTTCAATATAATGAACATCATTAGTGCATACAAGTCCTATATCTAATTCTTTCGCAATTTTGGGGATATTTTCCATAACTATCATGTCTTCTCTTGAAGAATGATTTTGCAATTCTAAGTAAAAATCTTCCCCGTAAATACTTTTCAATTCCTTGGCTACATCCTTTGCCTTATCATAACCATATCTTATTAGAGATTCTTGAACTTCTCCTTTCAAACAAGCAGACAAAGCTATTATTCCTTCAGAATATTTTCTTAAGGTGTCTTTATCAACTCTTGGTTTGTAATAAAATCCCTCAACATATCCTAAAGAAACTATCTTCATCAAATTAGAATATCCTGTTTGATTTTTGGCTAAAAGAACTAAATGATTATAGAACTTATTTTCAGGATTTTTTATTTTATGATCCTTATTGGTAGTGTAAATTTCACAACCAATTATAGGTTTTATATTTCTTTTTTTGCATTCTTTATAAAACTTTACTGTTCCAAACATACTGCCATGATCAGTAATAGCGATGGCTTTCATTTGTAAATCTTGGACTTTATCTAAAAGTTTTTCGATTGGAGAAAACCCATCTAGTAAACTGTATTCTGTATGAACATGTAAATGCGTAAACGTATCTATCATTTCAAACTCCTTTAGCCTTATTTTATAATAAGTTTGGTTATTTTAAAAGAAAAATTGCTGACAATTATAAATCATCAGCAATTTTTTTAAGTTTATTAAGTCTGTAACTAACTCCAGATTTTGAAATCTTAGGAGTCATCATTTCTCCCAATTCTTTTAGTGAAACATCTGGATTTTCAATTCTAGCATACGCTAGTTCCAACAATAATGGATCTAGTGATTCCAAACCTATTGAATTTTCAATTTTTTCAATAATAAGTTTTTGCTTCAAAGCAGCATCTACAGTTTTGTTCAAATTTGCTGTTTCAAAATTAAATCTTCTATTGACATTGTTTTTGATATCTTTCAAAGCTCTTACATTTTCAAGTTTTAAAACACTATTATACGCTTTAATTAAACTCAAAAAATCAGATATAGCTTCAGCTTCTTTTATATACAAAACGTAATTGTCGCTTCTTTCGAAAATAGATGATTTGATTCCAAAAGAATTGAGAATATCTCGAACCTGATTACTAACATTTTCTTGTTTGAAAATCATCTCTAAATGATACATCTTTGATGGATCATAGCAAAAACCAGTCCCCAAAAAAGCTCCCTGCAAGAAACTTATTTTTTTGATATTTGTGTCGATAATTTCTTCATCGATTCCTGAATCAAAATCAAATGGACTAGTTGATGTGTGTGTATCATCGCAAAATTGTTTCGATATTTTCTCGTCAATTAGTATTTCGTATATATTTTTCTTTCTAAGATTGTTATTGTGAATAACTTTCATATCACATTCATAATTGTAAAGTTTTTTCAAATTAGCAAAAATTAGTCTTGCAACTGGATTGCTTTCTGTCTTTAAAGTAATCTTCACTCCCAATGAATTGTAATTCAAAGTCCCTATCGTCTTAGTAAAAGCTGAAAGCATCGCCAAAACATCATAATCGTCAAGATTTGTAATTATCTCAGTTTTAATATCAGATGAAAAGCTCATATCCTCACCTTTTTTCTATATATGATTTGGCTGTTTTAATCATGTTTTTTTCTGCGCTGTGACGCACATATCTCAAAGCTTTGTCAGGATTCATAAAATCTCCTTCTGCAAAGCCCTCTTCTCTTTGTGGGATAATATTATTATCTTTCGTTACCATATAAAAATAGTGAACTGTTTTTAGAACTTTAGTGCCATCCATATGTCTGTATTTATATTTTACATATCCAATATATTTTACAATTTCGGCTCTTAGTCCTGATTCTTCAAAAACTTCTCTAATTGCAGTTTGTTCTAAGCTTTCTCCTTTCTCTACCCTACCTTTAGGAAGAACCCATTCACCACGGAACTTTTTAAGCACAGCAACATTACCATTATTGATAACAACCCCACCTGCACTTATTTCTTCCATATATCCTCCTGTATTTTATTTTGAAAATCTAATACTATTATAAACTGAATTTAAAATATTTAAAAGTCAAAGCAAAATTTAAAAATTATTTCATTTAATTTTCACTACTATATATGATACAATAGTAGTAGGAAGGTGTGAAATGAAGAAGAACAAATTAGAAGAATATATAGATAACGCTATAAGCGACAATGATTTTTCGAAAGTTGGAGAAATCATTGAAAAATCAATCGACATGGCATTGGATTTATCCAAAAACGGTCTAAATGTAGTTATGAATACATTTAATCTAAAACCTAAAACTAAACAACAATACTTGGCAAATAATGACCCGAAGTTGGTCACTCAAAAAAAGATTAATCCCAAAAACTACTTTGCAATCAGAAACATAAGTTATGCTATAGGCGCTATGACTTTGTTTGGTTCGGTCGGATCGTTGACCCATAGTTTACCCGATCTGTTTTCTGGTATTATGATAAGTTTTGGATTTGGTGTTGTGGGTTTTTTGTCACATATACACGCATCCAAATTACAAAGGTTTTTGCGATACAAAACAGAAATAGCGGACAACAAAATTTTAAGCGTTGAAGATTTTGCATCTGCAGTCAATCTTCCTGTTGATAAATGCAGCAAGGAGCTAATTTATTTCATAAACAAAAGATACTTTCCTCAAGCACGCGTGGTCGAAAACGGTAATCTGTTTTTATTAGATAAAACAAGTTACGAAGCATATAAGGCGCACTATTTAGATGAAAGTAGAACAGAAGAAAATCAAAAAGAAATAGAATCACAACGTGATATTACTAACTATATTACAGTAACAGAAAATTTGATTACATCTATAAAAGATTTGGATTTCAAACAAGATGTCATTAAATTAAAAGATTTGTTAGTATCAATAAATAACCAAATTCAAAACGATAATTCTGATATAAACGGTCTGAATAAATTCGTAGATTATTATACGCCAACTGCAATAAATTTGGTGAAAAACTACATTCAATTTGAAAATGAAAAAAATGATATTATTAGTGTTGAAAAATCAAAGGGCGACATTAAAAATGCCATTGAGAATATTAACAAAGCTTTTTCAAAATTATTAACGGACTTGTATAGCGATGATATTCTCAATATTAACTCAGAAATAGAAGTAATGAATACTTTGTTATCTCAAGACGGATTGATTGAGAAGAATACAATGTTTAAGAGAGGTGCTAAATAATGGAAGATAAACCAATTAAATTGACATTAGATGTAGAAGAGCCTACACTAGATGAAGTCAAAGAAGATGAAGTTTTTTATCCAGAATTTGAACAAAAAGTTAATCTTACTCCTGAAGAACAAAAAACAGTTGATGAATTTGTAAAACAAATTGATTTGTCTAATTCCAATATAGTTTTACAATATGGAGTAGGAACACAAAAGAAAATTGCTAGTTTCTCTGAAAAAACACTAAATTCTGTAAAGACAAAAGATTTGGGAGAAGTTGGTAATCTATTATCTTCCGTAGTTACAGAATTAAAATCATTTGATGAAACAGAAGATAAAGGTGTATTTGGATTTTTCAAAAAAGGTGCCAATAAGATAACTGCATTAAGAGCAAACTATGAAAAAGCTGAGAAAAATGTCGATGAAATTTCAAAAATTTTGGAAAATCACCAAATTACTTTGATGAAAGATATTTCATTGTTAGATCAAATGTATAAGTTAAATGAACAATATTTCAAAGAATTAAGCATGTATATTTTGGCTGGTCAAAAAAAATTGGATCAAGTACGTAATGAAGAACTTCCTAATATGTTAAAAGAAGCTGAAAGCTCTCCTAATTCCATTACAGCACAAAAAGCAAATGATTTGAGAGATTTAGCTACGAGGTTTGAAAAGAAATTGCACGATCTTGAACTTACGAGAATGGTTAGTTTGCAAATGGCTCCCCAAATTAGAATGGTTCAATCTTCAAACGCAGTTATGGTTGAAAAAATTCAATCAACAATTGTCAATACTATCCCTATTTGGAAAAATCAAATGGTTTTATCATTAGGTGTATATCACAATTCTCAAGCTGCTGATGCTCAGAAAAAAGTTACAGATTTGACAAATGATTTGTTAAGAAAAAATGCAGACACTTTAAAGATGAGTACGATAGAAACCGCAAAAGCTACTGAACGAGGAATTGTAGATGTGGAAACTATTAGACACACTAACGAACAATTAATCAGTGCTTTGGACGAAGTTCGTAATATTCAAATTGAAGGTCATGAAAATAGAGTAAAAGCAAAGCAAGAATTAATGGCAATGGAACAAGAATTAAAAAACAGACTTTTGAATAAGCCTAATTAAATTTATGGAGTGGTATTTATAATATCGCTCCTTTTTTGTTGAAAATTCTACTTCTTTATAATAAAATATACTAAATATTTAATGGAGGTATTATGAAAGAAAAAGTTTTTCACTCAATGGGAATATACAAACTTTTTTACTTATTATCAGCTATTTTGATGTTAGTATCTTTTTTGTTCAATTCTCCCACAGAAATTTTTACTGGTTTAATAACAATAATTAAAAGTCCTTGTACTTTAATTACAGACTACATGTACTTAGCGAATATTGGTGCAGCGTTTTTTAATGCGGGGTTGATTTGTTTATTATCAACACTATTGTCGTATAGTTTTAAGGTTGTTATCTCTGGTCCAGGAGTTGCGGCTATTTTTACA
This sequence comes from Finegoldia sp., assembly GCF_046991905.1. Classification (NCBI taxonomy): domain Bacteria; kingdom Bacillati; phylum Bacillota; class Tissierellia; order Tissierellales; family Peptoniphilaceae; genus Finegoldia; species Finegoldia sp. The sequence continues at coordinate 28,161 of NZ_JBKWZF010000009.1, forward strand.
ATGACCGGATTTGCTTTTTTCGGAAAAAATATTTTCAATACAATTCCAATAACAATTGGTGTATTGCTTTATGCTAAAATAGAAAACACATCAAAAGCATCTGTAATACTTCCAGCATTATTTGGTAGTGCATTAGGTCCTTTGGTCAGCGAAATCGCTTTTGACTTCAGCTTATCAATTGTTCATTCAATTATAATAAGTTATCTAGTTGGAATAAGTATTGGTATTATTATGGTGCCTTTATCAGGAGCTTTTTTGAGATTCCACCAAGGTTATAATCTTTATAATATGGGATTTACAGCTGGAATAATCGGTATGCTTTATGTAGGAATTTTAAGGATGTTTAATGTGAACATAAAATCTGTAAACATGGTATACCCAGTTAATGATATTAGAATAATAATATTTTTGTATTTGCTTTTTATCTCAATATTTTTATTGGGATTTATCAAAAATAATATGTCTTTTCACGGTTACGAAAATATTATGTATAATTCAGGTAGATTAGCGACTGATTTTATATCACTTGATGGTTTGTACCAAACTATGATTAATATGGGCATAATGGGGCTTATAGCTACAACATATATCATTATTGTGGGTGGTCATATAAGTGGCCCTATTATCGGCGGAATTTTTACTGTAACTGGATTTTCAGCATTTGGTAAACATCCTAAAAACACTATTCCTATTTTAATTGGTGTATTCTTGGCATCTATTTTGAATACATTTAATCCTCTATCAACATCCAGTCTTTTGGCAGCATTATTTGGAACGACACTTGCTCCTATAGCTGGTGAATTTGGATTTTTCAGAGGTGTGTTGGCAGGATTTTTGCACATGGCAATGGTTCTAAATATAGGAGTGGTTCACGGCGGTGTTAATCTGTACAATAATGGTTTTTCAGGAGGGTTTGTAGCTGGAATTTTGGTTCCAGTATTTAGCGAAATGGATAATTTCTTAATGAGAGTGAGGTTAAAAAACGATGATTAGTAACGAAGAAAAAAAAGCTAAATTAATCGTGTCGGAAATTTTAAGTTATTTTTTCATGTACGACACAAAAAGTATAAGAATAGATTCAGAATTCAAAGACGATAAGTTAATTATAATTGCTGAAGGAATCCCCGCAAAAACTCCACAACATCTTGAAGACATGACACGACTTATCAATGTTAGTAGATCTCCTCAGATAGAAGATTACTACGCAAATTTATTGGGCTGGGAATCGGATTATAATGATATCAATTTACTTGGTTCAATGGTTGACTCTGGTATTATTTCTTATGATGGTAAAATTTTGAGTTTTTACGTTGAGCGTCATTTAATATAGTTTTTAAATAAAATACGGTAGTGTGATATTCCTCACACTACCGTTATTTTTTCTATTATATTGCTATATCGTCTTTTAAATATGGTATTCCATCTGCTGTCGGTGCTTTTGTTTTTCCTCCGAATAATATCAAAACAACTAATGTTGCTACATAAGGAATCATTGATATTAGTTCTGAAGGTATTGGAAGATTTGTTCCTCCTAATACAACAGATATTGATTGTGCAAATCCGAAAAACAAAGCTGCTAGCATAACACCTTGAGGAGTCCATTTACCGAATATTACTGTTACCAAAGCTATGAAACCTTGACCAGCTACTAATGCCGGGAAGAATGAAGATACTAATGATATTGACATTGTAGCTCCACCTAAACCTGCCATAAATCCAGAGAATAAAACTGCCATGTATCTAACAAAAAATACATTTATGTTTAATGTTTCTGCTGCTTTTGGATGTTCACCAACTGCAATCAATCTCATTCCCCATTTTGTTTTGTACATGAATATATAAATCAAGCACACCAAAACAAATACCAAGTATACTGTAACTGGAAGAGAAATTATATTCGCTAAGAATTTGTTTTCAATTCCATTAAATAAGACTGGAATCTTATATTGTGTTTCGATTGATTTAGTTTGAGTTGCTCCGTTAAAAAATATTCTTGAAACAAATAGTGCAACACCTGGTCCTAAATAGTTGATAGCTATTGCAGAAATAGTTTGATCTCCTGCAAATGAAATGGATACAATTGCGTGTATCAATGAAAATACCATTCCACTAAGTCCACCGCACAAAAATGCTAGCCAAGGGTTATGTGTATAGTATCCCACAGTCGCTGCAATCAAAGCTCCGATTGTCATCATACCTTCAAGCCCGATGTTTGTAACTCCTGATTTTTCAGAAACCATTCCACCTAGTCCAGCGTATAAAATAGGAGTCGCATTGATTAATGTATTACCTATTACTAATCCTAAAAGAACTAAGTTCATTATTTGCCTCCTTTATTTTTAAATCTCGATTTTATTATTCTAAACATCAATGGAATTGCAGTGAATAAAATTATTGTTCCCATAATTATGTTAATCATTTCAGTTGGCGCATGCAAAACTCTCTGAACATTAGCCCCACTGTATTTTAATCCACCGAAGAACAATCCAGAGAATATACATCCAATTGGATTATTGTTTGCAAGTAAACTTACTGCAAGTCCGTCAAATCCAAAATTTTCCATGCTGGATAAAGCTGAAATTGTGTATCTATATCCTAACACTTGAGTGATTCCACCAAGAGCACACACAGCTCCACTGATTGCCATAGATAATGTCAATTTATGGTTAACATCTATTCCACCGTATTTCGCTGCATCTTGGTTAAGACCCACAGCTTTTAATTCGTATCCCAAGTTTGTTTTCTTCAAAATATACCATAACAAAATTGCTGCAACTATTGCCAATATCAATCCCATGTGAATAGGTGCTTTGAAGAAGTTATCAATTGCTTTAGGAAGTCCTTTTACATTTTGCATCAATGTAATCTTCGCTGTTTCTTGAACTTCATGAGTACCCATTGAGTTAGGTGCTTTGAATTTCGGATAGTTTGCAACCATGTTGTTTAAATAAAATGCAATCCAATTCAGCATTATTGTAGAGATAACTTCGTGGATTCCAAATTTTGCTTTCAAAAATCCAGATAAAGCTCCAAACAATGCACCGGCCAACATTCCTACAATTATTACTACTGGAACGTGAATAAATGCTGGTAAATGAAGATTATATCCTAACAAAAAGGCTACCATAGTTCCTACAATGTATTGACCTTCTGCTCCAATATTAAATAACCCAGTTTTAAAAGCAAATGCAACACCCAAACCTGTAAAGATTATTGGAATAGCATTTACAATTGTCCATCCAACATTTTTGGGTCTTTTAAATATACCTTCAAGCATTAACTTATATGCTTCTAATGGATTATATCCAGCTAATATTAAAGCTAAAGCCCCTACCAATAGACCTATTAAAATAGATAAAAGCATGAAAAATAGCTTGTTATATTTTGAAAATATTGAAATTTTTTGACTATTATTGTTCATCTACAATACCTCCAGCCATTAATCTACCAAGTTCCAATTCGTTAGTTTCTTTGGAAGATTTTTCTCCTACGATTTTTCCGTCGAAAATAACCGCAATATTATCAGATAAGTCCATAATTTCGTCCAGTTCAAAAGAAACTAATAAAACTGCTTTGTTTTTGTTTCTTTGATCCACTAAATATTTATGAATAAATTCAATAGCACCTACATCCAATCCTCTCGTAGGTTGAGCTGCTATTAACAAGTCCGGATTGTTCGAAATTTCTCTAGCAATAATTACTTTTTGTTGGTTACCGCCTGATAAATTCTTTGTTTTTTGATTATAATCATTAGGTCTAATATCAAATTTTTCTATCAATTCCTTAGCATTATCATTTATAGCATTAAAATCTAATTTCAATCCTTTGCTAAAAGGTTTCTTTTTGACATTTTCTAATATCAAATTATCAGCAATAGAATAATCTAATATAAGTCCATGCTTTTGTCTATCTTCTGGAATTGTATTCATTCCCGAATCTATAATCTCTCTTGGAGAATGATTTGTAATGTCTTTTCCCTTTAATGTAACTTTTCCAGATTCTATCTTTCTAAGTCCAGTAATAGCTTCAATAAGTTCTGACTGTCCATTACCATCTACCCCTGCTACACCGACGATTTCTCCTCTTCTAACTTGAAGATTTAAATTTTTTACAACATCAATGTTTCTAGAATCTTTTACAACTAAATCCTTGATATCTAATACAACTTCGCCTGGTTCTTGGTCTTGTTTTTCAACGTTAAATCTTACATCACGACCTACCATTTTTTCAGCTAAGATATTTTCATCGATTTCTTTGACATTTAATTTATCTATAAATTTACCACGTCTAATAACAGTACAATAATCTGCCATCGCTTTGATTTCAGACAGTTTGTGTGTGATTATTATAATAGATTTTCCTAGTTCCGTAAGATTTTTTACAATTTTTATGAAATCATCTATTTCTTGTGGAGTCAAAACCGCTGTTGGTTCGTCAAATATTAGGATATCCGCTCCTCTATATAAGCATTTTAAAATTTCTACTCTTTGTTGCATACCTACCGAAATATCGGCTACTTTGACTTCTGGATCAATCATTAAACCGTATTTTTGTGATAATTCCCTAACAGCTTCGATAGACTTTTCGTTATCTAAAATTCCACCTTTGCCAGTTATTTCTTTTCCTAAAACAATATTTTGATACACTGTGAATGGTTCTATTAGCATAAAATGTTGATGAACCATTCCTATACCAGTTTGTATTGCTAGTTTAGGAGTCATTTGATCAAAAGTTTTTCCTTTTACTGTAATGCTTCCTGATGTAGGTTCATACAACCCGTAAAGTATGTTCATTAGAGTTGTTTTTCCAGCTCCGTTTTCTCCCAACAAAGCATGAACCTCTCCCTCATGGAGGCTGAAATTTACATTATCAAGTACTTTATTGCTGCCAAAAGATTTTGATATATCTTTTAAATCTACAACAATGTTTTTTTCATCGTTCATGTTTTTTCCTTTCATATTTAAAAACAGGTATAAAAACAGGGATTTCTCAATCCCTGTTCTCAACCTTATTTATCAAACCCGAATTCTGTAAATTCTTTTTCGTTTTGTGGAACTTTGATTTTTCCTTCTTTGATGTCTTTCTTTAAGCTTTCGACTTTGTCTTTAACTTCTTTTGCCACTAAATCATTTTTAGCATAAGCAATATCTACGGCATCTCCATCTTTTAATGAATATGTTACAGTGCTTCCACCTTCAAATTTACCATCTAAAATATCTTTTGATATTTTTTGAACTACAACGTTAACACCTTTTACTGTAGAAACTAACATGTTTTTAGGAGCATCTTCAGATTGGTCTCTGTCAACACCTATAACGTATTTGTTATTGTCGATTGCAGCTTGAATAACTCCATAACCTGTACCACCTGCTGCATGGAATATTACGTCTACTCCTTTTTGATACATTAAGTTAGCGATTGATTTTCCTTTATCTGGAGCAGCATAACTATCTGCATATTGTGATTGGAATTCAATTGGTTGTTTCTTTTGTCTTTCAGCTTCTTTAACTCCAGCTTTAAATCCATATTCAAATCTATCAATTACATCACTTTTCATACCACCAACAAAACCAACTTTGTTTGTCTTAGTAGTCATACCAGCAATGTAACCAACCAAGAATGAATTTTCGTTATCTGCAAATAAAACACCAATCATATTTGATCTTTTTTCAACATTTGCATTGTCAATAATAGCGTATTTTTGATCAGTGTTTGATTTAGCTGCAGCATCTGTTGCGTTAAACAAAGCGTATCCAATTGTAAATATTACATCGCTTTCATCATCTAATGCTGTTTCCATATTTGGAGCATAATCAGCTTCTTTGTGTGATTCGATATATCTGTAATCCAACCATCCTTCTTTTTTCGCATTTTCAAATCCTTCAAATGCAGATTGGTTGAATGACTTATCGTTAATACCACCTTGGTCAGTAACCATTGTTACTTTTACTTTTTCTTTCTTTTCTGATTTATCTGATGACTTTCCATTATCAGATGAATCTTTGCCAGCACCACCACATGCAGTCGCAAAAATCATGCTTAGACAAAGAAATAAAGCAATTATTTTTTTGTAAAATTTTGACATAGTGTCCTCCTTAAATTTTAATGATAACATTTGCTTATATTTAAGAAATTAAATAATAATTTATCGATTTTTATTCATTAACATAAACGTTGTTATCGTGTAAATATAGATACCTTCTATACAATATAATCTTAGCAATTATTAACATTATTGTCAAACAAAAAAATGAATTTAACATTGCATAACTTTTCTGATATGATATATATAATTATAATAAAAAATTTCAAAAAGGAGACAAAATGAAAAATTTAGTATTGTGCGGGTGTGGTCACGGTCACATTTTTGTAATAAAAAACATTAAAGAACAATATCCCGATATCAAATTAACTGTAATAACAGACAACAAATTCCAATATTATTCAGGTATGTACACAGGTTTTTTGGAAGGTGTTTACACTCATGATGAAATTTGCTTTGATGTTAAAAAAATTTGTGAAAAGTATGGAGCTGATTTGATTTTCGATAAGATTGCCAAAATTGATGATGAAAACAAAAAAGTTATAGCAAAAAATCACACTATCGACTACGATTATTTGAGTATTAACCTTGGAGCAACTCAAAAAACTATCGGTACTGGAGAAAATGTAATAAATTCAAAACCTATTAATACAATTATAGATTTAAAGAAAAAAATAAAAGATTCTGATAAGAATATCCTAATACTCGGTGCTGGTGCTAGTGGATTGGAGTTAGCTTTTGTATTAAAAACTATTTATCGTAACAAGAATGTATCCATAGTGACAAAAGGCAGTGTAAATATGGAAGGATTCAGTGAAAAAGCTAATAAAAAGGCCAGAAAATTATTAAAAGAAAAGTGTATTAAAGTTTACGAAAACAAAAAAATAACTTCGATAGATGAAATTGATATAGATTTTGATAAATTAATTATGTGTATAGGCTCAAGTGGAGTTAATGTAGATTTTGGAAATCTTAAAACAACAGACAAAAACTTCCTTATATCAGATGAATATATGAAAATTTCCGACAAAATATTTGCAGTAGGAGATTGTGTAAGTATCGACAAATACCCTAATTTACCAAAAGCTGGAGTATATGCTATTAGGCAGTCCCCTATTTTAATGAAAAACATTGCACATACTTTAAAAAATGAAAAATTGGAAGCTTATGTTCCAGATACTAATCCTATGCAAATATTATACTGTGGAAATGAAAAAGCTCTTTTGTACTACAAAGGAATTACTTTGTATTCTCATCTTTCATTTGTGTTAAAAAGATATATAGACAAAAAGTATATGAAATATTAAAAATCCCTCAAATGAGGGATTTTTTTAGTCTATTTCTTTTCTTTCTTTTTCTTCTTGCTCTAAAGTTTTTTCTGGAATTATTATATTCAAGAAAAATACAATTAAAGTCGCTACTACTACTGGAGATGCTGTGAATACCATTCTAAACCATTGCGGAAAATATCTTACAGCGTTTGGACCTACTTGTGTAATTCCCATACCTAAGGCAACACCTAATCCAACAATAGTTGTGTTTCTTACACTCATTTCACTAGATGTAATTAATTTCATACCACTCATTGCGATTTGTGCGAACACAGAAATAGTTGCCCCACCAATAACAGCTTGAGGAACTGAAAGCATCAATGCTCCAAATTTTGGTATCAATCCGCAAACAAATACCATGCTTGCTGTAATCAATAAAACTTTTCTAGCTATTACTTTTGTCATAGATACAATTCCAACATTTTGTGAATAAGTTGCAGTTGGCAAGGCGCCGATAAATGAACCAATCACACTGACGATACCATTTGCCTTAATTCCACCAGACAATTCAACATCCGTTGGCTCACGATCCATTCCACCAATTGTCGTACTTGTTAAATCCCCCACTGCTTGAACGGAGTTTACAATATACATAATTGACATAGTCAATATAGCATCCAAATGAAATTGGAATTTGAACGGATAAATTTGTGGTAACATAAACCACGAAGCATTTACCACGTTATCAAATTGAACCATGCCTAAAAACAATGATATTATGTATCCTACTATAATTCCTACCAAAATTGCGGCTAATTTGATGTAGCCTTTCATAAACATATTGCAGAATAATACAACACATAATGTAATAATGGCTACAACCCAGTTTCTTATCTCGCCTTGCATAGGTCCATTTCCACCAGACATGTAATTAACAGCTACTGAATATAGACTAAGTCCTATCGTTAAAACGACAGTTCCCGATACAATTGGAGGGAAAAATCTCCTAATCTTTCCTATAAACATTCCCGTAAAAATAGCCACTATACCGCCAATCAATTGCGAAGCATAAACCGCTCCAATTCCATATTGTTTTCCAATTGATAGTAAAACTGGGATATAAGCAAAACTAACCCCCATAATAACAGGTAATTTTGCACCAAATTTTAGTACTGGATACAATTGTAATAGTGTCGCTATCGCAGCGATGAACATTCCTGCTTGAATCAAATAAATAGCTTGTGCGTCTGTAATTGCATGCTCACTTGATTTCAATGCACTTGCCAAGACTATCGACGGCAAAGCATTCCCTACTATCATTGCCAATAAATGCTGCATAGCTATTGGAAATGATTTAAGCATGGAAGGTTTGCCATAATAATCAAATAATGAATTTGAATTACTTTCCATATACACTCTCCTCTTTAATTTCATTAAACTATATTCTATATTAAATTCGAAATAATTTAAAGAGCAATAAAAAAATACTTCCAAACTTTCAAATTAATTTTCATAATTTGTTTTGGAAGTATTCATATTATTTTACAAATCTAGTTCCTGTTAAACCGTTAATTCCTTCTTTTGCTTTTTCCAAAGAAGTTATCAAAGCTATCTTTCCTTCTCCTGATTTAACGAAATTAAGGCATGCTTTAACCTTAGGTAGCATAGAACCTTCGGCAAATTGCTTTTCTTCTATTAATTCTTCAGCTCGAGAAAAACTCAATTCATCTAAGCCTTCTTCGTTTTCTTTTCCGTAATTAATACATACTTTTTCTACTGCAGTTAAAATAATTAACAAATCAGCATCAGAAATCTCTGCCAATTTTTCAGATGTGAAATCCTTATCTATAACTGCACCTATTCCTTCTAATTGACCATCGTTTTCAATTACTGGAATTCCTCCACCGCCTCCAGCTATAACTATAAAATCTTCTTTTATCAATGTATTAATTTCTTCTTTTTCTATAATATCAATAGGTTTTGGTGATGGAACTACTCTTCTGTAACCTCTGTTAGAATCTTCTTTGAAAGTATAACCGCTTTCTTTAGCAAGTTTTTCTGACTCCTCTTTTGAATAGAATAAACCTACAGGCTTAGTTGGATTAGAAAAAGCTTCATCATCCTTATCTACTTTTACTTGAGTAATAATAGTAGATACTGCATTTTTCATGTTTCTTTTTGATAATTCGTTCTTGATAGCCTTTTGTAAATGATAACCTATGTAGCCTTGACTCATTGCAACACATTCAGCAAATGGCATGTTAGAAATTTGTGAATTGGAATTATGAGCTGTTTCCATCGCTAAATTTATCATACCAACTTGAGGTCCGTTACCATGACAAACGATAACTTCGTTACCATCTTCAACTAAATCTACTATAGAAATAGCTGTTTTTCTAACTGCTTTTATTTGTTCTGCAGGTGAATTTCCGAGAGCGTTTCCACCTAATGCTAAAACTACTTTTTTCATTTTAACTCCTTTAATAAACTAAAAATAGTATCCAAATACAAAATCCCAATGCTAAACATTGAGATTTTAATTATTAAGACACTTCAATAAATATATATTACACTGATTTTATAAAAAATACAAGAGTCTTAGAAGTTTTTTGTAATTTTTTCAGTCAAATTATTGCTAGTTCTAGTAAAATTTGACATAGCTCTCTCATATTCTCTAATTAATTTTAATCCTTCTTCAGTCAAAGTTGAACCGCCGCCATTAGCTCCACCAATTTCAGTATCCACAAATTTTTCACCATAAATTTTTTCGCTATTTTTTATGATATTAAATGCCTTGCTATAACTCATTTTCAAATTTTTGGAAGCCTTATTCAATGATTTTGTCTTGTCAATTTCTTTTAAAAGCAAGTAATTGCCTTTCCCGAAAAACTTTTTACCATTATCGTCTTCAAACCAAAATTTACAATTCACCTTCATTTTTAAGCTCCTCAATTTTATCCTCAGTTTCCTTAATCCATACAGGAATTATACAATCAAAATCATTGTAAATTGTTAATATTCTTCCGAACTCTTCTGTCAAATCTACTTCATTTTCTCCGTTTAACTTCGGCTCTAAAATATCTAAAATTGTGTAAATTGCAAGAATTCTGTAAAATAATCTAGGAATTTTGCCATTAAAATATGATTTTAGTAATGAATAATAGAAGATTCGGCTATTTTCATCAACTTCATTAATTTTTCTAAATTCAAAGAAAGAATCTCCCATATAGCTGATATTTTTAGAAACAAAATTCAAATTATCATCGGGACAAATGGATTTAAGATTATCAAACAAATAAATATTGCTCAATTTTCTTGAATCAATTAAATATCTGTTCTTTTCAATATAATCAAAAACAATATAATCCTTATCCCCTCTGAAATTCGTCATGGAATAATTGTATATAAGATTGTTGATTTTATAATTGAAAATCTTCGACCAAGTAGAATCGTCATCTATTTGGCTATCTTGATGTAATTTTCTGAGAACCTCTCCTATTTCACTTCCAAGTTGTATTTGTTTATCATAAGGTATGGGCTCTGAAAGATTTTGTATGAATTTCTTAATTATAAAAGTATGGCCATTTTCATAACCACTATCTTCAATTTTAGCAAATTTATCATTAAACTCATAGAGTAAATGACTGTTTTTACTATTAAAATTCAAAAAAGACTCCAAATCTCCTTCATATAATTCAACTATATATTTGCCTGAATCAGTAATCACAATATACTTATCATCTTGTAATTCATAGTCATTAATTTTCTTATCTTTAAAAAATTGTAAATCTTTGATTTCCATATAATCACCAATACAATTTTATCATTAAATATCAAAATTTTAAAATAAAATACTTATTCGGATATAGCTTTTTCAATTTCTGATGTTCTTTTCAATTTTAAAATTTTATCTGCATATTGCTTTGCATCTTCCATTGAAGTATTTGATATTGTATATTTGATTTTCGCAATTGATGCTGCTGGTGCTGAAAATTCATCTAATCCCATACCTAAAAGAAGCTTAGTTGCTTTTGTGTCCCCTGCAAATCCTCCACACATTCCTGTCCATTTGCCATTTTCATGGCTAACATTGATGACTTTCTTGATTGCTCTCAAAACTGCTGGATTGTATGTGTTATATAGATTTGAAATCTTTTCATTGCCTCTATCACAAGCCAAAATGTATTGAGTCAAATCATTAGTTCCAATACTAAAGAAATCAACATATTCAACCAAATCTTCAGCTACAAGTACACTTGCAGGCGTTTCAATCATAATACCTACTTCAATATTTTCATCAAATTCTACGTTTTTCTCTCTCAAGAATTTCTTATTGTTTTCAATAATATCAATAGCATTTTCAATTTCTTCAACAGAAATAACCATAGGTAGCATAATTCTAATTTTACCAAATGCAGATGCTCTTAAAATAGCTTTTATTTGTGAATCAAAAACATCTCTCATATCAAAACAAAATCTCAGCGCTCTCCAACCCAAGAAAGGATTATCTTCTTTCGGAAATGTATAATAAGGAAGTTCCTTGTCTCCACCTATATCTAACGTTCTAATAATAACAGATTTACCGTCTAGTTTTTCTACAACATTTTTGTAATATTCAAATTGTTCATCTTCTGTTGGAAAATGATCATTATACATATACAAAAACTCAGTTCTAAATAATCCTACTCCTTCGGCACCTGATTCAAGTCCTTTTTCAAGATCTTCTACATTTCCAATGTTAGTCATTACATCAATGTCTTTTCCATCAGTAGTAATTGCTTTGTTATATCTGTTTTTTTCAAGTATTGTTTTTTCTTCATCGAGTTTATTCTTTTTTATTTTGTATTCTTGAAGTATTTCTTCATCTGGATTTATTATACAAATTCCTTTAAAAGAATCAATTATTACGGTTTGTCCATCTTCTACACTTTCAGTTATATCTTTCATCCCAACAAGACAAGCAATTCCTAATGTCTGAGCTATAATTGATGTGTGAGCAGTCTTACCACCCAAATCCATCAAAAATCCAACTACATGATCTTTGTCTATTATTGATGTTTCATAAGGAGTTAATTCTTTTGATACCAAGATCGTGTTAGGATCCAACGAATCTAGTTTTTCGTTTTCAATTCCTTTAATTTTGTATAATAATTGTTGGCCAATATCTTTGTAATCAGATGCCCTTTCTCTCATGTATTCATTATCCAAAGACTGCATCATAGTGACCATTTCATCGATAGTATCCTTAAGAGCTTTATCACTAGCGTTATTTTCATTAATCTTTGTAATAACTGATTCAGACAAAAAAGGATCATCTAACATACTCAAATGAGCTTCTATTACTTGTTGTTGTGTATCATTATCAACTTCTGTATTCGATAAATTCGTTTTATATTCTTCTAAGGCTTTGTTAAATTTTTCTACATGAAGTTGAATTTCATCATCTGAAATCTTATCAATAGTTATCCTGATTTCTTGTTTTTTCATAAGTTTAACTTTTCCAATGGCTATTTGCTCACTTGCAATAATACCTTTTTTAATCAAACTCATAATACCTCCTTATAAACTAAAGCCGCCACAAAAGTGACGGCTATAAATTCTTTCTTGAATTAATCTTCTAAATTTTCTATAAATTCAACTAATTTTTTTAAGTTTTCTTCTTCGTTTTCGCCATCTAATCTAACAGTCACTTCTGTATCTTGAGAAATACCTAGTGCCATAACGTTGAAAATAGATTTTGCGTTAGCTGTTTTACCATCTTTAATAAGTTCAACTTTACCATCAAAATTCTTTACAAATTGTACTAATGATGCAGCTGGACGTGCGTGCAAACCTGTTTCATTTTTAACTATAACATTTTGTTCTACCATAATAATAATCCTCCTATGACTAATTTATTTATATCCTATTAATTGATTTTTTAAACAGGAAAATATTCTAATTTATATCTTTTACAGATTCTCTCTTCATAATTTGAGAACCTAAAATCGCTTTTTCATTTATAGTTTTATTTTCTTTTAAAACCTTTACTAAAGTTCTCATAGATACAGCACCTATATCGTAATAAGGTTCTTGAACTGTAGTAAGGGTTGGTCTGTAAATACTTGTCATTGGTATATCGCCAAATCCAGATACAGAAATATCTTCTGGAACTTTTTTATTGTTATCATAACAATAATTAATAAAACCTATTGCTTGTGCATCTTCACTAAAACTTACGCATGTTATGTTTTTAGAATCCTTCATTTCGAAAATCTTATCTCCTGCTTCATAACCATCTTTTACAGAAACACCTTCTGATGAGATTTCAAATTTTTCTAATTTTAAATCATCGCATGCTTGTCTGTATCCTTTTAGTTTTTCTTGGCCAATTTCAGTATCTTGATTTTCTTTTACAAATAAAATATTCTTGTGACCTAAATCATAGATATGATTAATCATATTTACCATTGCTTCTTTGTAATCTATTTGCACAGTGTGTATATCTTTTATATTCCAGAATTTGTCCAATTGAATATAAGGAACAGTTTGATCTTTCAATTTGAAAATAACCTCTGGTTCAATATCTTCTGAAATCAAAATTATTCCTTCTACTTGCTTTGTAAACATGAAGTCTATAATCTTTTTTTCCTGTTCCAAATCTCCATATGTAGAAGATAATAGTATATCATATTTATACATTCTTCCAATTTCTTCAGCACCTCTTACAATTTGTGCCATATATGGAATGCCGATATCCTTTACTACAACACCTATCAAGTTAGATCTTTTCATTACTAAAGATCTAGCCAATTCATTTGGTTTGAAATCAAGTTTTTCTATAGCATCCAATACTTTTCTACGTGCTTCTGGACTTACAGGCTTAGAATCGTTCATAACTCTAGATACCGTAGAAATTGAAACTCCAGCAAGTTTTGCTACGTCTTTAATTGTTGGTGATGACATTTAATCGCTCCTTACTAAAATATTTATGGGTTTATTATTTATCTCAACTTTCACTGGTAAATTACCACCATATTCTCCATCTACATCTCCTGGAACTGTTTGATTAGATTCAATGGTTAAAGTATCAGTTTGAAAATATAAAACATCTTCAGAGTAAATATGCTTTGAACTAAAAGCATCTATTAAAATCTGAGCAACCTCTTTCAGACGGGAATGTTTAATAATTAGAACATCCAACTTTTGATCGTCTATCTTTGCATTTGGGCAAATATTTTCAAAACCACCTACAGTATTGGAATTAGAAATAATCATTAATGGAGATTTTATTTCTATATAATCATCTTTAGTTTTAATCTTCAATTCCATAGGTTGATTTAATGTATTCGGAAGTTCTTTTAACCCTTCCACGATATATGCAAGCCTTCCAAAAATAGCTTTTTGAGCTTTATCAGTTACATAACTGACCGATGCAATATTTCCCACTGCAAAAACGTTGATAAAATATCTGTGTGAGTCTTCATTGCTAATTTTACCGATATCACTTTTAATAATTTTGCCCGTTTTAATCATTCTATATAATTTGTATGGTGTTGTAGGTAGATTTAAATAAGTTGCGAAATCGTTTACTGTACCAGTAGAATAAATAGTAATCGGAATATCTGATTCACTATCACAAATTCCATGAACAACCTCATTAACCGTCCCATCTCCACCTGATATAACTATCAAATCCCAATCATCTGAAGATGTGTTTAACGCTTCGTTATATGCGTCATTTTTGCCTTTTGTTTTAAAAAGTTGAACCACAAAATTATCTTCAATAAGATAATTTATCAGTTTGGTCAAATCCCTTGCGTGAGTTTGACTACCAGATGATGGATTTGAAATAATTTTTATTCTTTTCATTCTATCCCATCTTTCCATAATAGCATACCAAAAAATTAATTGTTTTTCAATAGGATTTTGACAATTTCTACAATTGTTTTCATGAAATATAAAAAAATTTAAAAATTCATAATAAGCCAATCAGAAATTTTCCGATTGGCTTATAGATTCTTATTAAATTATCTTCTTGCTAAACTCTTTACGAAATTAATAATATCCCTAGCAGAACCAACATAGTCTGTAGAATTTAAAAATCCGTATTTTATATTAGTTGCAGTATCCGTTACTGATTCAGCAACATAATCTACAGTATTAGATACGTTGCTTGAAACAGATTCTACATGTGATAAAGTGTTACTTACATTATTTGTAATATTTCTTACATCTGGAGAAACATCGCCTATTAATCTGTCGGCTTTATTAGTTATACCAGTTACATTATCTAGTATTTGTGGTACTTCGCCAATTGATCTATCGATATCCTTTTTGTTATCAGCTAAAACAGCTTTTACGCTTTTGATTAAGTCTGTAAGTTTGAAGAAAAATACGATTAAAGCAATTAAGAATCCAGATAAACAAATATATAATATTATTTTAAATATATATAAAGCATCTACCATTTCTTACCTACTTTTTGATTTCTTTTTTAACTTCTTTTGCTTCTTCTTTAGCAGTTTCGGCAGTTTTCTTTGCTTGTTTTTTTCCTTCTTCTACAGTTTTTTCTGCACCGTCTTTTGCTTCTTCTGCTACTTTTTTAGCTGAATCTCCAACTTTTTCTGCAGAATCTTTTACTTGGTCTTTAGTGTCTTTAACGTCTTCTTTGATTACTTTTCCGTCTTTTTTTACTACATCTTTAAGATCTTCACCAAGAACTCCCAAATCAGTTTTAACTTCATCAAATTGATCAGAAACTCTATTTAGTTCAGTCATTCCTCTATCTTGGAAATCTTGATATTTGTCTTTAACACTGTCTGTTACATTGTCAGCAGTTAATTTTACAGTATCTACTGCATCGTTTAAGTTATTTACTGCTGTTTTCTTAGTTTCTTCTGCAAATTTTTTGATGTCTTTTCTAGTTTCTTCACCTGATTTAGGTGCCAATAATAATCCTGCTGCTAAGCCTAATGAAGCACCAATAACTGTACCTAAAGTAATTTTAGCTTCGTCTTCATATTTACGTTTAGCAATTTCCCATTTGATTTGTCTTTCCTTTTCTCTTCTTTTATGTTCTAAATAATCCATTAAACTCATAATAACATCTCCTTAAATAAATTTTCTTATGATTATTGTATACCCTCTAATTTCATATCTCAAACATTATTAGTGAATAATTTATAAAGTTTTAATCTTTTAGATACAATCTAACCCAAGTTTCCCAGCCAACAGTCTGTTTTGGTGATTTCAATAAACCATTTTTCCCTTTGGCAACCATACGTACAAAATCTTTATCTTCAGTTAAGTTTTTCCTACCTAATTCATTAAATTTTTCAGTAGTAAGACCTGTGTTTTTATCATTTACAAATACCAAACAGTCATCATCTATAGTCTTTCTTATTTCGTAATTCTTATCACCACTTGTAACATCAAAATCAGAAATTGTTTTATTAATGTCTACTAAATCCCAATTTATTTTATCGTTTTTAGAAAAGAAAGATAAGTCATAATTTTGTCTCATGACTAAATCATTAGATTCAA
This sequence comes from Finegoldia sp., assembly GCF_046991905.1. Taxonomy (NCBI): domain Bacteria; kingdom Bacillati; phylum Bacillota; class Tissierellia; order Tissierellales; family Peptoniphilaceae; genus Finegoldia; species Finegoldia sp. The sequence continues at coordinate 45,000 of NZ_JBKWZF010000009.1, forward strand.
TCAACAGAACTTTTTTACCTGGAAATGCGTATTCTGATGCATTTTCTAAACTTAATTTTGCATTTTTGGGGTTTTCTATTTCAATCTTTATTGGATCTATTAAAATTTTGTATCCGTCATTTCCTTTTACGATTTTTAAAGGATTGTTACTTTTATAAGATTTATCTGATTTTAACTTCGCTTCATCATCTTCTAACCATTTCAAAATAGTTGATTGATATTCAGAGTTAGAATTTAATTCACTAATGAATTCATCAGCATCTTTGTTTTTAAATGGTACGGATTGATTTGAAGACTTTACAATACTTATCATTTGTTCTGAAGACTTTGATTGAACAGATTGCATGAACTTAGACTTAACAGATTCTGCTGTAATAGTTTTTTCTGCCAAATTTTCTTGAAACATAGGTTTTATATATTTAATTCCAAATACTATACCAATAAGTAAGGCTACTCCAACAATGGAGAATAAAATCTTTTTAAATAGTGAAGATTTTTCATCGTCTTCATATTCATAATATTCATTATCGTTATAATAATCATTGTTTGTTTCTTCAAATGCTTTTTTTCTTTGTTCTTTTAACAACTCTGATTCCGATTCTATATCCGAAACGCTTAATCGATCAGTTGTATCTTGATTATGATTATTTATTTTTTTATCGTAGTTTGTATTATTGTTTTCAGAGCTTTTCACATCATCAATAGTTAACTTATTTCTACGAATTTGTGATTCGCTTCTATACTTTGATGCCTCTAGCAGAAAATCTTCAAATGTTTTTCCTTCCGAAGAATAATCCTCATCCTTTGAAAAATCATGTCCACATACTCTACAAAATCTATCTTCAATGCTCACAAATGAATTACAATTTGGGCATTTTTTAAAATTAGAATCTTTCATAATATCACTCACCTTCATCTAACATATATTATACATTCTAGCACTATTTTAGTGAATAGATACAGAATTAAATGCATACGAAAAAAGCATGAGATATTGTCCCATGCTTATAAGCGAAATCGCTTTTATTTTCAAAATATCCTCAGAAGACCCTAATCAATTAATGACCTTCAGTATGTGAAGGTGGGTTGACTGTCTCAAACATCTGACATCCCTTCAAAGAGGGCTCGTCATCAATTATTGAACGTCCGTCATCCCTTATAGTGTGTGTCGGTTTAATTTTTCAGGATTCCTCTTCTGAGGTTAATTTAATTATACTACAACATAAAAGTGTTTTCAAGTAAGATTAATTATTCAAAAATTTATTAAATCTTTGTGGAATTCCTGTCGTAATAATATGCTTATTTCTTCTCATATCAACAAATTCTATTTCATTTGCATGTAGCATTTGAGAAAATCCTTCTATTTTTTCTCCGTACAAACTATCTGCGACTATTGGACAATTAATATGTTCCATGCTTACTCTTATTTGATGAGTTCTACCTGTCAAAAGCTTTAAACTAACCAATGAATAATCCCCATAATTTTTAAGATTTTGTAAAATAGTTACACTATTTTTCCCGTTTTCATCAATTTCAGTTTTAACTCCATCGCGTTTTAAATTTAATTCTATCTTTTGATTTTTAGGATTTCCTTTTACGATTGCCAAGTATTTTTTCTCAAACGAGTTTTTTTGATAATAGGCTTGAGCTATTTTATTTTTAGCAACCATTACAACACCTGATGTATCTTGATCCAATCTATTGATAAATCTAACTTTTTGATTAATATTTCTTTGCTCAAATAAATAAGACACAAAATTCGCTAAGCTTTCTTCTCCGTCTGTATTCATTGTAAGTTTGTCAGGTTTATTTAATACAAAAATATCATCATCTTCATACAAAACTTCAATGTATAAATTTATTGGTTTGTAATTATTCTCTTCATTTCTAAGATTGATGGTTACTTTGTCACCTGGTTTTAATTTAGAATTTCTCTTTGAATGTTTCCCATTTATAAAAATATCATCTTTGTAAATACTGAGAAATAAATTTTTGGAAATGTGATTTGATTTCAAAAACTCATCTAACCTAATTTTTTTATCTACATCAAAACTAATTTGTTTCATTGTTTAAAACTCCACTTTTTTGGTATAATAAAATTATATCAAATATTAGGAGCTTTTAGAATAAATGAACAAGAACAGTAAAATTATTAATATATATGTAAACGATAACCAAAAATCATTAGAAACAGCAATGATTGTAAAAGAAAAATTGGAGCAAAAAGGATTTAAACCTACTTTTGACTTTGATGAAAATGCCCTGATAAATTTATGCATCGGTGGAGATGGTGCTTTTTTAAGAGCTGTTCACAAGTATGAGTTTTCTACGATTCCTTTTGTAGGAATTAATACTGGTCATTTGGGTTTTTACCAAGAAATTCTTATTCCAAATATAGACAAATTCATTTCGGATTTAGTAAATCAAAATTATGGTGTAGAAAAGATATCACTTTTAGAATCTAAAACAGCTATTCGTAACAGTAGCAAGACATATACTCACAAAGCATTAAATGAGTTTGTTGTAAAAAGTGACGATTCATCAATTGTTTATTTAGATGTATACATTGATGACAATCACCTTGAATCATTCGCTGGAGATGGAATCATAGTATCGACTCCTTCTGGTTCAACTGCATATAATTTTTCAGCAGGAGGATCTGTGTTGTATCATGGGCTCGATGGTTTTCAAGTAACACCTCTTGCGCCTATTAATTCAAAAGCGTATCGCTCACTTTTGAATTCATTAGTCGTTCCTTCAAAAAGTAATGTAACATTTTATTTTAGAGATCACAATTTTGACAAAAAAAGCTCCATCGTCTTGGCAGATGGATTGAACAGAAGCTATGATAATGTCGATTACGTAAACTTTACTTATTCAGACCAATATATTAACAAATTAGTATTCTTAAAAGACTGGTACTGGTTAAATATTAAAGATAAATTCTTATAAAATCATGACCACCCGTAAATGAACTGACCCCAAAAAGTTGGACCTAAAACCAACTTAGAGGAGGTCAGTTTTTTCATGAAAAAATATAGTACAGAATTTAAGATGAAAATAGTACAAGAATACTTAAATGAAGAAGGAGGATATAAATATTTAACTGATAAATATGGACTCAGTGATCATTCAGTAGTCAGAAGATGGGTTAATTCATACAAAACACAAGGGTATGAAGGCCTAAAAATTTCTAGAAAAAATAATAGTTACTCTTTCGAATTTAAGAAAAATGTAGTAAAGTTGTACTTAACAGGAGAAATGTCCTATCAAGAACTTTCTAATCAATTTAAGATTAATAATCCAGCAATCATTGCTAGATGGGTAATTAATTTTAGAAATCAAGGACTTGATGGACTTAGACCTAAAAAGATAGGAAGACCTTCAAGCATGACTAAAGATAAAAATAAAAATAAAGAACAAGTAAAGAAAGAATATTCTAAGGAAGAAATAGATGAAATTGCTGAACTTAAAGATAAGCTTTACTGGGCACAAATGGAAATAGATTTTCTAAAAAAAAAGATGGAATTAGAGGACGAGGAAGATCAGAAAATGAGAGAATGGCTCGAATAATTGACTCATTAAGAGAAAAATATCTATTAAAAGATTTGCTTAGCTATTTAAAATTCCCTAAGTCAACATACATGTATTGGAAAAAAAGATTTGACAGAAAAAATAAAGATGAAGCCTTTGAGAATCAAATCAAGAAAATAAGAAAAGATAATCCAAACTATGGATACAGAAGAATACATGCAATGCTTAGAAGAATTGGTCTTGTAATAAACAAGAAAAAAGTTCAAAGACTGGTACAAAAACTAAAGCTTCAAGTTAGAAATTTTGCACGTAAATCAAGAAAATATTACTCATACAAGGGAACAGTGGGTAAAGTAGCACCAAATAGGATAAAAAGAAGATTTAACACTTCTGTAGTACATCAAAAAATCACAACAGATACAAGTGAATTCAAATACTATGAAATAGATAAATCTGGGAATATGCAAGTAAAAAAACTTTACTTAAATCCTTTCTTGGATATGTTTAATGGAGAAATCATTAGCTATTCAATAACAACTTCACCATCATTAGAGGCAATAATAACTCCTCTTGAAGAAGCGATAGAAAAGACTTCAGACTGCAAATATAAAAGAATCTTTCATTCGGATCAAGGCTGGGCGTATCAATTAAAACAATATACTAATAGGTTAGAAAGTGATGGAATTTTACAGAGTATGTCAAGAAAAGGAAATTGCTTAGATAATTCCCCTATGGAAAATTTCTTTGGGATATTAAAACAAGAAATTTACTATGGTAGAACGTTTAAATCATTTAATGAACTAAAAAAGACAATAGAAGAATATATAAAATATTACAATGAAGATAGAATAAAAGAAAAACTTGGATATTTAAGTCCAGTTGAATATAGGAAATTAAATGCAGCTTAGCTGCGATTTCCCCTAGGGGAAATATGAGGACAAAAAAACCAGAGACAAATATTTCTAAATGTCTCTGGTATAAAGTCCAACTTTTTGGGGTCACCTTACTAACTGGGGGTTTTCTTCTTACAAAAAAGATGAGGAAAAATTCCTCACCTTCGTTTTTTTACATATATGCGCCAGGGCCTGGTTGAGGCATAGCTGGTTCATCTTCTTTTATTGAAACTACTGCTGCTTCTGTTGTCAATAACAAACTTGCAACTGATGCCGCATTTTGTAATGCTGATAAAGTTACTTTAGTTGGATCTACGATACCAGCTTTTAACATATCAACATATTCACCTTTGTAAGCATCAAATCCGATGCCTTTTTCTTTATTTTTAACATTTTCAACAATAACTGATCCATCAATACCGGCATTTATTGCGATTTGTTTTACAGGTTCTTCTAATGCTTTTAAAATTATTTTAACGCCTGTTTTTTCATCTCCTTCAACGTCATCGACAAGTTTTTCAACTTCTTCAAGAATATCTAATAGAATTGTTCCACCACCAGCTACAATTCCTTCTTCAACTGCTGCTCTTGTAGCTGCAAGAGCGTCTTCTATTCTCAATTTTCTTTCTTTTAATTCTGTTTCTGTAGCTGCTCCGACTTCAATTACCGCAACACCACCAGATAATTTCGCTAATCTTTCTTGAAGTTTTTCTCTATCATATTCAGAATCAGTTTCAGGAATTCTGTTTTGAATTTGGTTAATTCTTTCTTCAATCTTAGATTGTTCACCATTTCCATCAACAATTGTTGTTTTATCTTTTGATACATTAACTTTTCTTGCTCTTCCAAGCATATCAAATGATGCATCTTTTAATTCGATTCCCAAATCTTCTGTAATTAATTGTGCTCCAGTTAAAATGCAGATATCTTCAAGCATTTCTTTTCTTCTGTCTCCGAATCCTGGCGCCTTTACAGCTACACAGTTGAAAGTTCCTCGGATTTTATTTAAAACTAATGTTGCTAGTGCTTCACCTTCAACATCTTCAGCGATTATAAATAATGGCTTACCTTGTTGAACAACTTGTTCTAATAATGGCAATATATCTTGAATATTTGTAATTTTTCTGTCAGTAACTAAAATGAATGGATCTTCCATTGCTGCAACCATTTTGTCTGAATCAGAAACCATGTAAGGAGAAACATATCCTCTATCGAATTCCATACCTTCTACAACATTTAATGTAGTTCCCATAGATTTTGATTCCTCAACAGTAATTACACCACTGTTTCCAACTTTTTCCATAGCCTCTGCAATTAGTTTGCCAATAGTTTCATCTGCAGCTGATACGCTACCAACATTAGCAATTTCTTCTTTTGTAGTAACGCTGTGACTTCTAGCTTTGATAGCTTCTACAGACTTCTCAACAGCTTTTCTAATACCTTTTTGCAAAACTATAGGATTAGCACCAGCTGCTAAGTTTTTCAATCCTTCTCTAATAATAGCTTGGGCTAAAAGTGTTGCAGTAGTTGTACCATCACCTGCTACGTCATTTGTTTTTGTCGCAACTTCTTTTACTAATTGTGCACCCATGTTTTCGTATTCATCTTCAAGTTCAATTTCTCTTGCAATTGAAACACCATCATTTGTAATCAATGGTGCGCCGTATTCTTTATCTAAAACTACATTGCGGCCTTTTGGTCCCAATGTTACTTTAACTGTATCTGATAATTTATTAATACCTTCTACCATGCTTTTACGAGCATCATCTGAAAATTTAATTTTTTTTGCCATAAAAATTATCCTCCTATTCTACAACTGCTAGAATATCTTCATATTTTACTAGAATATAATCTGTATCTTCTAGTTTTATTTCTGTTCCAGCATATTTTGAGTATATAACTTTATCTCCAACCTTAATGTTGCCTTTCATTTTTTCGTCTTCTTCTACTTCAGATCCAATAGCTAAAACTTCTGCATAAACAGGAGCTTCTTTGGCTGAAGATGGGAGAACTATTCCAGAGAATGTTTTTTCTTCTTCTTTTTCTTGTTTTTTTAATACTAATCTATCACCAATAGGTTTTAAATTCATGATATCCTCCTTCAGAATCTTTTGTTAGCACTCTAACCTGTTGAGTGTTAATCCTCTTATATAATAAACCACAGTTTTGTTTTTATCAAATATGTTTATTCTCATTTAAATAGACTTACCTCTATTTATTTTGATATTACTCGTATTAATTCTATTTTCTATGATGAAATTCTCAAAGTTATTTTCCGATAGTATTTTCTCTTCCATAGTAGAATAAATATTGCTGTGCATATCCAGCATAATCTCCAAACAAATCGTCCGCGTATTTTGCAATTAAATTTTTATTTGTTTCTTCTTTAATAAACAAATATTCCATAACTCGTTTTATCCACACATCAACTGGAAATGTGTTGTGTCTGTTGTATGAAAAAAGCATAATACAATCAGCAACTTTTGGTCCTACTCCTGGAAGTTTAATTAATTCTTTTCTTAATTCTTCGTTTGATAAGTTATCAATTTTCAAAATATCAAACTCGTTATTTGCAACCATTTTTGACACATCTACAATTCTTTTATCTCTGAATCCAACGCGGCACACTTCTCTCATTTCTTCCACTGGTACTTTTGCTAAATCTTCAGGCTTAGGAAAAGAATATAATTTTCTACCGTTAAATTCTCCCAAAAAATTTCCGTAATTTTCACAAATTATATTTACGGATTTCATAATTCTAGGTATTTGATTGTTTGCTGAGATTATGAATGAAATTATTGTAGAAAATTTATCTTGATTTAATATTCTGATTCCATCACCATATTCTAATGCGTTTTTTAAAGTTTCATTGAAAGATAATTTTTCTTTGATTTCTGAATAATCTGTTTTCAAATCAAAATAATTTTCCCATTTTTTATAGTAATCATCTTCTGTACAGTTTTTGATATAAACGTAATCTCCAACCAAACTTACATTACAGTACATGTCACCATCAACAGTTGTATAGGACATATCGTCTTCTTTGTACCATCTAAACGCCTGCCCACATTCAAAAATGTGGGTAGGGTTAAAAGATGATTGTTCAATTTTAGTAAGTTTTAATTCATCATTAAATTCTATTTGTGTTTGCATTAATACCATCCGCGTATTTTCATTGTCTCGCTAATCTTTTTGATTGAATGTACATAAGCAGCTTGTCTCAATGTTATATTAAGTTTTTCAGATAAAGCCCAAATTTCATCAAATGATTTATTAATCAATTGATATTCTTTGTCTCTGACTTCTTCTTCAGGCCAATAATATCCCGCTTTGTTTTGTACCCATTCAAAATAAGATACAGTAACTCCACCAGAGTTTGCTAAAATATCAGGAACAATAACTACATTTTTTTCATTTAAGATTTCATCTGCATCCTTTGTTATAGGTCCATTTGCACCTTCTACAATGATTTTCGCTTTAATTGAATTAACATTTTCAGTTGTAATTGCATTTTCCAAAGCAGCAGGAATCAAAACATCAACATCAGCTGCGAAAAAATCCTCATTTGAAATTACTTCGCATCCTTCAATGCTAGCAAAGTCTTTTTCTTTTGTTTGAGCAATTTCGTAGCATTCTTCAAAGTTGAATCCGTCTTCCTTGTGAATTGCAAATACTCTTCTTTGCTTATTGCATTCCATGATGTATTTGACTTTCATACCATGTTCAAGCACGTATTTTAAAGTATAAATACCAACATTACCTAATCCTTGTAATGCAACAGTCGTTTCTTCTAGTTTTTTATTCAAATTTAAAACAGCTTTTTTTGCACTTAGAGCTACTGAAAATCCTGTAGCTTCTGTTCTTCCCAATGATCCCCCAAACTCAATTGGTTTACCAGTGAAAGTTCCCATTTGATTAGTACCAGTTAATTTGTTGTACTCATCAGCCATCCAACTCATAATTTTTCCATTTGTATTAACATCTGGGGCTGGAATATCAAAATCTTCTCCTAAATATTTGTACATTCCATCAACGAATCCCCTGGATAATCTTTCCAATTCCCCTTCAGAAAGTTTAGATGGATCTACAATTATCCCACCTTTTCCTCCACCATAAGGTAGATTAGTTACTTGACATTTAAAAGTCATCCATATAGACAAAGCTTTAACTTCATCCAAGTTAACATCTTCTCTTAATCTCAAGCCACCTTTTGTAGGACCCATTGCATTATTATGTTGTGATCTATATCCTTTAAATACTTTCATTGATCCATCATCCATTTTCACTGGAATATTTATTTCAATGACTCTGTAGGGATCTTTTAATAATTCATAAACGCTATCGTCTAATTTTAAAATTTCGCAAGCTTTTTTAATTTGATATCTTGCGTTTTCCAACGGATTTAATGTTTCTGTCATATAATTAAAACTCCATTTCTTTATTAACAAATTCTATAATTTCTTCAACTGTCATTCTTTTTTGTTCCATAGTATCTCTATCTCTGATAGTAACGGTATTATCTTCTAGAGTATCAAAATCTATCGTTACACAATATGGAGTTCCTGCTTCGTCTTCTCTTCTGTATCTCTTACCAATTGAACCAGCATCATCAAAATGAGTCATGAAATTCTTAGCTAATTCGTTATAAACTTCCATTGCCTTATCATTTAATTTTTTAGTTAAAGGAAGAACTGCAACTTTATATGCCGCTAATGCAGGATGAATCTTTAAAACAGTTCTTGTAGAATTGTCTTCTAATTGCTCTTCTTCATAAGCATCACACAAGAAAGATAAAAACATTCTGTCTACACCTACAGATGGTTCTATACAATATGGAGTGTATTTTTCATTTGTAGTTGGATCCATATATTCTAGCTTTTCTCCAGAACCTTCGCTGTGTTTTGACAAATCGTAATCAGTTCTGTCTGCAATTCCCCATAATTCTCCCCATCCAAATGGGAATAGATATTCAAAGTCTGTTGTAGCTTTTGAGTAGAATGATAGTTCTTCTTGTTCGTGATCTCTAAGTCTTAAGTTTTCTTCTTTCATTCCCAAATTCAATAAGAATTCTTTACAGAAATTTCTCCAATATTCGAACCATTCCAAATCAGTTCCTGGTTCACAGAAGAATTCTAATTCCATTTGTTCAAATTCTCTTGTTCTGAAAATAAAGTTACCTGGAGTGATTTCGTTTCTGAATGATTTACCGATTTGACCAATTCCAAAAGGAATTTTCTTTCTTGAAGTTCTTTGAACATTCTTAAAATTCACAAAAATACCTTGTGCAGTTTCCGGTCTCAAATAAATTTCTGATTTGTTATCTTCAGTAACACCTTGGAAAGTTTTGAACATCAAATTGAATTTTCTGATATCTGTAAAATTGTGTTTACCACACTCTGGACATTTTATGTTTTCTTTTTCAATAATATCCAATAATTCTTGTTCTGATTTTCCATCTAATCCAGTTATTTCTTCATTTTTTTCATCCATGAAATAGTCTTCAATTAATTTATCAGCTCTAAATCTAGATTTACATTCTTTACAGTCGATTAATGGGTCTGAGAATCCACCAACATGACCAGATACTACCCAAGTTTGAGGATTCATAAGGATAGCTGCATCCAAACCAACATTGTAAGGGCTTTGTTGGATAAATTTTTTCCACCAAGCTCTTTTTATATTATTTTTGATTTCAACACCTAATGAACCGTAGTCCCAAGTATTTGATAATCCTCCATAGATTTCACTACCAGGAAATATTATTCCCCTTGATTTACATAAGCTTACTATTTTCTCCATAGTTTTTTCTTCGTTTTTCATAAAACCCTCCATTTTTTTGAATAATAAAAAATCCCCGAAGTAAAACTTCAGGGACGAAATGTATTTTCCGCGGTTCCACCCTAATTATGATAAAACATCACTCTTAGAATTATTAGCTCCAGACTGCCGTTATAACTTGTTAATTTTCACCACACATTAACTCTCTGTAATTGTTATATTATTTATCTTTCTTCGCTTTTCAATATTCATATAAATTATATCATAAATTTACAAAAATGTTAATTGACTGTCTGATAAATTTTCCATATCTAAGTTAATAAAATTATCCAACAAAAACTCGTGAATTTCTTTTGAATTTTCTCCGTGCAAATATGTTTGTTCAAAAGATTGCGGCAATATAATTGGCATTCTAGTATGAATTTCAGCTATTAATCCTTTTGCTTCTGTGGTAAGCATACTCACATGTCTTATAGTTGTTTCTTGACTTTTGTATTCTCTGAAAATACCTGCGATAGAAAATATTTGTTGATTCGCAACAGTTAATCTATACTTATCCTTGTTTTTCTGATGCCACTCAAAAAAAGCAGTTGCAGGAATCAAGCATCTTCTGCATTCGAAATCTTCCTTGAAAAACTTTGAAGTATAAATCTTTTCAATTCTAGAATTTATTATAGATTTTTTCATAAAATCAACATCTATTCCCCACCTCATATAATCAAATTCGTCACATAAAGTTAAAATTTGTTGACCAGGAAATACTTCTGTTTTCGGATTAAATTTTGTGATTTGTTTTTTATTGTATCTTTTCAATAAATCAAGTTTACTTATATTCAGTTCAAATCTAGAACACAAATATATCACCTCTTTTATATTTGTAAAAAGCCAGATGAGTTACTTTTCATCTGACTTAATAATTTGCTTTTTGTATTTAATTTGTAAAATTATTCCTGCAATTACAATTGCAATACTCACTAATTGACTCACTCTTAATGCTCCAATGTACAAGCTATCAGTTCTGAGTCCTTCTACAAAAAACCTCAATATTCCGTATAAAATCATGTACAAACTTGTTATTTGTCCATCGAATTTTTTCTTGTTTTTAAATATATACACCAATAATAAAAATATTATAAAATCTCCCAGTGATTCATATAAGAATGTAGGATGAACTTTTACACCATCTATTGTAATTGCCCAAGGAAGATTAGTTGGAGTACCATAGGCTTCTTTGTTAATAAAATTACCCCATCTACCAATTGCTTGTCCCAATGCAATCGCAGGCATAAAAATATCCAGCAACTTCAAAAATTTAAGATTTTTCTTTTTACAAATAACGTAACAAGTAATAACTGCGGCAATTATTCCTCCATAAATCGCTAATCCACCACCGCGAATATCGATGATTTCTCCTAAATTTTTAGAATAATAATCCCATTCGAATATCACATAATATGCCCTCGCTCCTACAATTGCAAGAGGAAGTGCCCAAACTAAAATGTCCAATATGGTATTTTCTGAAATATTTTCTAATTTGGCTAACTTTACAGCTACTACATAGCCCAAAATTACCCCTAAAGTAATCAATATTCCATACCACATTATATCTATTCCCAAAATAGAAAAAGCTACCCTGTCCATTTTTATTCGTTATCCCAGTTATGACTTACTTGTTGAACGTCATCACTATCTTCCAGATTATCGATTAATTTTTCCATTTTATCTACATTTGATTCGTCGTTAATTTTAACGTAATTTGATGGTTCATAAACCAAATCAGATTTTACGAATTTATATCCCTTATCTAACAAAGTATCTCTTACTTGCGCAAAATCTTCCATTGCTGTGTTGATTACAAAAATTCCATCATCAGCTTCAAAATCTTCTGCTCCAGCATCTAAACTGTCCATCATTACTTCTTCTTCATCCAAAGATTCTGCGTCAATTAATAATATACCTTTTCTTTGGAACATAAATGATACAGAACCATTTTGTCCAAGATTTCCACCAAATTTATCAAAATAATGTCTTACATCTGAAGCAGTTCTATTTCTATTGTCTGTCAAACATTCAACTATAACTGCAACTCCTTCTGGACCATATCCTTCGTATACTATGTTTTCATAGTTTGCAGAATCTCCGTCGCCACTCGCTTTTTTAATTGCTCTGTCTATGTTATCGTTAGGCATATTTTCAGCACGAGCTTTTTCTATAACAGATTTTAAGCTAGGATTGTATTCAGGATCAGCTCCACCTTCTCTAACAGCAACAGTTATCGCTCTTGCCATTTTTGTGAATACTTTACCTCTTCTAGCATCTTCACTACCCTTTTTGTTTTTTATTTTGCTCCATTTATTATGTCCTGACATAAAATCACATCCTTAATATTTATTTCTATCGAACTCAAATGATTTCGCAAATTTTCTTTTATGTTCGCTTTGTTTAATTTTTTTATCAATCAAATTTTTAGACTTAGTTTCAGAATTATTCATCAAATAATTATCTAGCTCTTCGTAAGTAAATCCAAACTCATCTTCATCTGTTTGACCTTCCCACAAACCAGCGCTAGGTTTTTTATTAATAATTACATCTGGAACGCCCAAAACTTTTGCCATCTCAAAAATTTCTGTTTTGTATAAATTCAAAAGTGGCATAAGATCAGCTCCACTGTCGCCGTATTTTGTAAAATATCCAGTCATAAATTCGGAACGATTTGATCCAGATAATACCATATATCCATTATTTTGTGCATAATAGTACAACGTCAACATTCTAAGTCTTGGCTTAATATTTGATACTGCCATTTCTACAGAAGTTTTTTCAAAAGTTTGTATCAATGCATCAAAACCATCATTCAAATCGACTTTTTTACAATTCAAATCAATCGCTTCTGCTAATATTCTAGCATCTTCTTCATCTTTTAGATTGCTTTTTATCGGCATAATCAAACCTAGGGCGTTATCTCCAAAAGCTTTTTTGCACAAACACGCTAATACAGCGCTGTCGATTCCACCGCTAATTCCAAAAACCGCTCCTTTTAAATTAGCTGATTCGACTTCTTCTTTTATCCATTTTGTTATATCTTCACATAATTTTGCGTAATTCATTTTAATCCACCTTCAAATTTTATCACAATTTACATCATTTTAAAATATTAACTTACCATTTAAAGATGATTGGTAAGTAAATTCAATCATTGTAAACTTTATGTTATCGCTTGTTAAATCAATTAACTTATTTTCTATTTCTTCGTATTTATCTTCATCTAATAAAATATCAAAAACAACTTTGTCTGAATATTGCTTGTCAGCTACGTAAATATCATTATTCACCAAAAAATTTTCAATACTTCCAACATTGGTGTAGTCAAATTCTATCTGAAAATTTCTAAATATTTTCTTATCTACAATAACCGACTCATTCAAACACTCACTAGAAGCTTTTGTGTATGCTCTTATAAGACCACCAGCTCCAAGTTTAATTCCGCCGTAGTATCTTGTAACAACCACACAAACATTAGTCAAATCTTCTTTTTTAATTACTTCAAGGATTGGAATACCTGCTGTTTGGGAAGGCTCACCATCATCGTCAAATCTCTGAATTAATTTGTCCTCTCCAATGATATATGCAGAGCAATTATGAGTTGCATCATGATATTTTGTTTTTATACTATCCACAAAATCCAAAGCTTCTTCTTCTGATTCCACAAACTTACAATTTCCGATAAATTCTGATTTGTTGATTACAAAAGAAAAAGGTACGCTTTTGTGAATACTTCTATAATTTTTCATATATAAATTCCTCGTATTTTTCTATCTCTGATTCAGAAATCTCAACCTTAAGACGTACATCTTCATTGTTGTATGACACATCTTCACATTTAAAATTTTGTAAAATTGTGTTCAGAACGTCCTGATGATCGTAGTCAAATCTCATTTTAACACATTTGTAATTGCCATATAATTCTTCTTGAATTTTGTACAATAACATTTCTATGTCTTCATCGTTAAAAGCTGATATCTTAACTTTATTTTCCAAATTATACGGGAAAATCACGTTAGGATGTTTATCAGATTTATTAAATACCGTAACCATTGGTTTGTCCAATACTTTTAATTCTTTTAATATATCCATCGTTGTAGTGATTTGATTATCTAAATCATAACTTGAAGAATCTAATATAAATAAAATCAAGTCAGAATGTTTCAAATCCAACAACGTTGACTTAAATGCTTCGATTAAATCTGTTGGAATATCTTTAATAAATCCAACGGTATCTATTACAAGGCATTGTTTTTTATTTGGTAATGTACATTTTCTCAAAGTAGTGTCCAGTGTTTTAAATAGTAAATCCTCTGTTTCAAACTCTTCCGTGTACTTATCTTTATAGAAATTCACCAATTTGTTGGACAAAGTAGACTTACCAGCATTTGTGTATCCAACCATACTCACCATTTTTATATCTGATTTTAGTCTTTGTTTTCTCATGTTTTCTTGACTTTTATCAATACTTTTTAATTCTCGTTTTATATTGTCAATTTTCTTTTGGATAGTTCTTCTATCTACTTCAAGTTTTGTTTCCCCAGGACCCCTAGTTCCAATCCCACCACCAGTTCTGGATAAGTGATCTCTGAATCCAATTAATCTTGGAAGTCTGTATTTGTATTCTGCAAGTTCAACTTGTAGCACACTTTGTTTTGTTTTAGCTCGACTGGCAAATATATCCAGTATGAGATTAGTTTTGTCGACAATTTTAAGCCCCGTTATATCTTCCAAGTTTTTTATATTTGAACCGGATAATTCAACATTGAAAATCAAAGTGGTTGCTCCCAGTTTTTCTGCAGCATCTTTGATTTCCTGACATTTTCCTTTTCCTATATAATATTTTGAATCGATGAAGTTTTTTCGAACTTCAGATACAGCACACACTTCGCCACCAGAAGATTCGATTAAACTTTCCATTTCCTTTATATCTTCATCGTTTATTTTATTGTTTTTAAATTCAAAGTAAACTAAAATTGTTTTTTCTTTCATTGTTGCTCCTTTATTCATATTATATAATAACTTAACTTTAAATAAAATGCACAACGAAATTCAAGAATATATATTGCATCTGCACTTTGTGGTATAATAGTGTATATACATTTTATGGAGGAATTTATGAATAAAGATAAAAATATAATATTGAAATCCATAAAAATTTTAATATTATGTTTGATTTGTATATTTGCATTTATAGGTGGATTAATCGGAGTAGCTGGAGTTCGAGCTATGCAATTAGCTCCAAAGGTTAATCCAGAGGAAATCAATAATATGATGAATCAAACATCAGAAATTTTGGATCAGGATGGAAATTTAATCGAGAAAATCAAAACCACTGAATATAGAGAGGTTGTTAAATTAGATAAGATACCAAAATACATGATGGATGCTTTCACATCTGTGGAAGATGAAAGATTTTACAAACACAACGGTGTGGATCCTATCGGTATCACATCAGCTATTTTTGATAATTTAAAATCTGGTTCTATGAAACGTGGAGCGAGTACATTAGCTCAACAATTAGCTCGTAATTTGTACTTAACGAATGAAAGGTCATTTGATAGAAAATTCAAAGAAGCTTATTTGGCAATGGAATTGACAAACTACTTAGGCAGAGAAAAATTATTGGAAACATATATGAATACTGTTTTCTTGGGACAAAATGCTTACGGAGTTCAAGCTGCCGCCGAAATTTACTTCAAAAAAAACATAGATGAATTAACTTTATCAGAATGCGCTACCCTTGCAGGAATCGTGAAGAGTCCTACTAACTTAGCATTATACAAGGCGATTGAACCAGGTCAAGTAAAAGATCAGTCAAAAATCGTCGGAGAAGTTACTTTAAGTGGTGAAACATACAAAGCTGTCTACAATCAACAAACTATCGACAGAAGAGATTACGTTCTTAAAAAAATGCTAGATAACAATAAAATCACAAAAGAAGAATACGACAAAGCTCTTCAAGAAAACATCGCAGCTAATATAAAACCAGGAATTAAAAACGTAAATAACCTGTCAAACTACTATTCAGATATTATCTACGAACAAGTTATTGCAAAACTTATCGAAAAAGGATACTCACAACAAGAAGCTAAAAGCAAACTAATCAATGGTGGACTAAAGATATATTCATGTGTTGATATGAATATGCAAAGTAATTTGGAAAAATTATACGATAAAAAAGTCGATGATATTATCGCAGATGGTTCATCAGCAAATTTATTAAAATGGTCTAGCGATGATTCTAGAAATATTACAAACGTATTAAATGAAGTTATATATTTCAGAAAGAAAAATATAATAAACGAGAATGATGAGTTCTTTATTTCACCAGAACAATACACTAAAAACCCAGATGGTTCTGTCACTTTTAATTATTCAAAATCAATCAAAGTAAAACAATATGGAAACTATTTGGATTTGAAGGATTATTACTCAGTAAACGATAGTAATAATTTGGTTACTCACAAAATTTCTTCTATTAATATTGGTAGCAAGAATTTGACTACTGATAGTGATGGTAATATTACAATCTCAAGTCAATACATTAAAGACAATCCTAACTTAATAAAATACGATGAAAACAATAATTTGGTTTTCACGAAAGATTTTTACACAATAAATGAAGATGGTATTAAACAACCACAATCATCAAGTGTTGTGGTCGATAAATCAACAGGACAAATCAAAGCTTTGGTTGGTGGAAGATATTCTAATAATAAAGATACAACTAATAGAGCATCAGATATTCCTAGACAAGTTGGTTCAAGTATGAAACCATTAGGTGTTTACACTCCAGCTTTGGATAATGGATACTCAGCTGCATCAGGATTAGATGATTTGCCACACTATAACGAAAAACACGAATTGTGGCCTCAAAACTGGTATAAAGGTTATGAAGGGCTGGTTTCTCTTAGATATGCTGTAGAAAATTCAATTAACGTTACTGCAGTAAAAGTTTTAGAAGATATTGGAATTGAAAAATCAAAAAGTTATTTAGAAAAATTTGGATTAATTAATGCAAAAAATCCTAAAGCTGATAACTATATTAGTGCCGCTGAAAATACTTCTGAAAATGATGAAAACACATCAGCAATGGCACTTGGTTCATTAACTAAAGGATTTACTCCTGTTGAAATGGCGGGAGCATATAATGCTATTAATAACAGTGGACAATACAGAGAGCCTATTTCATTTACAAAAGTTACTGATAGTTTGGGGAAAGTGATCATAGAAAATCCACAAAAGCAAAACGAAGTTGTAAGTCCTCAAATTGCATACATTATGAGAGACATACTAAGAACATCTACTGACTACAACTATTCCAAATATGCAAGGTTAGACGGTTTTGATATTGGTGGAAAAACAGGTACTACAAACGACTACCAAGATGTTTGGTTTGTTGGAATGAGTCCATATTATACTATTAGTACATGGCTAGGTTTTGACAATCAACAATTAAAAATGACTCAAATTAGCCAGAAAAAAGTTGTACAAATTTGGAGTGCAGTAAATAGATATACTTTAGAAGATAAAATTCCAATTAAATTTGAAGAACCAGATGGAATAGTAAGAGTTAAAGTTGATACTTTAGCAAATAAACTTCCAAGCAAATACAGTTGGAGAGATCCTCGAGGAATTGTAAAAGAAGAAGTCTACAAAGCAGGCACAGAACCAACTGAAGTTTCCGATTTGTATGAATCTAGGAGAATTGACGTTGTAGATGGAAAATTAGCAACAGACAAAACTCCTCCATGGGAATTAGGATGGGGAGTTTTCATAAAAAGAGACCCTCCTTACAAGCCATCAGAACATAACAATATAATTCCAAAAGACTGGAAATATAGTATGCCTGGTTATTCTGACAGAACAATCTTCAATATTTTTAAACCTAAGTACAAAGATCACGAAGACAAGGATGACAAGAACAAAGACGATAAAGAGGACAAAGACGATAAAGATAACGACAAGAAAGACGACGAAAAAGAAAACAATAGAAATAACAGAAATGGCAACAATAGAAAGCGAAACAATAACAATTCATCGGACAATAATGATAACTAACACTCGATTATAAAACTTTATAATCTTTATTCAAAAAACCACCTGATTAGAAAATATTTCCAATCAGGTGGTTTATCTTTTAAAACAAATAGATTTAATCAAAAAATAAGGTAATACTTTTACTTCATTATATTTGGTAACAATTTATTATCGAAGCTTATTATAATTATCTATTACAGATAATATATCGCATGGTGATTTTACAACTACGTCAGCAGAATTCAACAACATTTTTTCTGTTCCGACACCAGATAAAACACCTATTGAAAGTCCAGCGTGTTTTCCTAATTGCATATCTATGTCAGAGTCACCAACAACTGCAACTTCATTTATATCTAGAGAAAATTTTTTACAAAAAGCTTGTAACGCTTGTGGATTCGGCTTATTCAAATATCTATCTCCACTCCCTAAGAATTCAATATATTTTTCTAATTTAAGAATTTGAAAGCAAAACCTAGCTTGACGGTAATTATCTGCAGTAATTACACCGATTTTTATTCCATCATTTTTTAATTTATTGAATAATCCGTCTAAATCACAGGTCTCCTTAATCATGTTAGAATGACTTTTTAAATATTCAGAAAAAAATTCTTCCATATTTTCATAAATTTCATCCTCAGAATTTAAAATATACATACTAATCACTTCAAATAATTCATCCATCGTCCCTGACGCTAGAATACTATTTTCTCTAATTGTCGAATCACTTTTTATTCCGATTTTTTCTCTTATATCTTCTTTTACTTCTTCAGATAATGAATATTCATTGAATAGTGCTTCAACAGCACATCGCCATATATCTGAAAACTCCATCAACGTACCATCTTTATCAAATATTATCCCTCTAATTTTCATATTTTTTTACCATTAAGTCTTTCCAGTATTTCATACTTTGAGTTTTTTCATCTCGATTAAAGAATATCGGATTAGTAAACCCATACAAATTATCATCTTCGTCAGTTATATCAAGTCTAATCCAATGATATTTTAAATCTATTTCTTGATTCAATTTTGATACTAATCCTTTTTCTTTCAAAATTGTCTTTCCATCAACAATCCAATTATGGTATAGATCGAGATCATGAAATGTTTCGTTAGTTAGTTTGCTTTCTAAAAATACATTTCCCTCAAAAGAGTTATTTTCTCTATTCAATCCATGTGTATTAAGGTCAATAAAATCTTTTCTCGATACTACGACATTTCCTTGTACAAGAGCTTGTTTTAAATCATTCCAAGAATTACTTTTTGAATATAAATATGTTTTTGGATCTCCCAATATAGAAGGATATTCAGAATTTGCATATTTTTCATTTGGTCTTAAATGCGAATCACTACCTCCTATTCCCACAACCTTGTATCCATCATTCAGTAGACAATTCCATTTGTCTATTGCATCATTAGTTGCACTTATGGATGTTTTATATGTTGGATCATTAATTATTTCCAAGATTTTAACATATTCAAGTGGCAAATCCCCTAGCAAAAAATCCCAAGGAGGCATGAATGGATGATTTATTGATACTATAGAGTATTTCTCAGCCTTCTTAATTATTTCTATAAGTGAAGTTTTATTCTCTATCTCAAATATAGAATGTTCTTCAAACGGATTTTTTTCTGAAAACAATAAGTTAATATGACCATAACTTGATGTAATCTCAACACCTGGATATATAAATACATCATCAGAATTGGGCCATTTATAATGAAAAATATTATGGTCTGTTGGAATAAAAAAATCAAGATTCTGTTTTTTAGCTATATCATTATTTTCTTCTCTAGTCATTTTACCGTCTGAAAATATAGTATGTGTATGAAAATCACCTGCATACCATTTCATTTCATCAAATATGGTATGTTCAGATATTTTTGGTCGTTCAATTAAACTTATTTCTTTTAATTTATGGTTAAATTCATCCTCTTCTTTTACTAGTATACTTACTATATTAGACTCAACCTCTCCATAAATTGCGTATTCTATTGTCCATTCACCTTGAAAAGTTTCACTTGATTTTAGTGTTTTGCAACAAGGAGAAGTATAATCGCTTATTGTAGATATGCATCTTGTGCCATCTTTTGAATTAGTAACAATCTGTCCATACAAATTCTTGTCCGGTCCAAATAAATACATAAATAATAAATTTTTATTGTTTTTCCAACTTATCGATATCGTGGTTACATTACATTTTATAATGAAAGTAATTTTATCATATTTTTTTTTGAGATTTGTTTCTAAGAAATTATTCATATCATTATTAAACAGTAATCTATCTTTCATTAGTTATCTCCAAAAATTATCATATTTAAATTTCTATTCGAACAATCTATTTATTAATCTTATCTAGTGCTTCTTGAGCTACTTTTTGAGCTTCATCCAATGCTTGCTTTGTTGGAATATTTTGTAACTCAATTTTATCTGCTGCAATACTCAAAGCATCAGTAATCTTTCCTTTTGTTGGATCAATAAATACTGGTGTAGCTTTAAGTGCTTGTTGATATGGGACAATTGCATAAGGATTTTTTTTGTAAAAGCTTTGTAATACTCATCCTCCATAGCGCTTTTTCTAACTGGAATGTATCCTGTTTTCATTGACCATTTTGCAGAAATTTTTGGACTAGTAAAGTATGATATCCATTCAAATGCAGCTTGTTGTTGTTCTTTAGAAGCTGCTTGTGGTACAACTAAATAATGTCCTCCAGCTTGTGGCTTTCCGGGCTTTCCATTCAATCCTGGTTGAGGACATGATCCAACAATTTTAAAATCCAAATCACCTTTGTCCCCTGAAGATCCTGTATAACTCATAGCTTGTCCGCCCATCACATTATCAATTGTTCTGTACCAGTATTCCCATCCTTGTCCTCCGGATTCTATCTTTGCAGTTTTGTTTTCAAAAATTTGTTTTCTAATAAAATCCCAAGATTCAATCCATTCAGGTGAATTTATTGTAACTTTTTTTCCATCTTCACTAAGGATTGATCCTCCATTGCTCAAAGCTATATCGATAAGATTATCAGCACCCCACATTGGAAGATGTCCCCATTTTGTAACACCTTTTTTTTGTATTTCTTTAGATGCTTCATATACTTTTTCCCAAGAAGAATAAGCATCTTCTGGCTTAATGCCCGCTTTATTTAATAAATCTTTTCTATAATACATTACTTGTGTTGTTCCATATGCAGGTATCGCATAAATTTTACCATTAATCTTTGCCGGTTTCATTAGTACATCAAGATAATCAGATTCTGGTGTCTTATCATTCATAAATGTAGATAAATCTACAGCTATTTGTGATTCAGCCATTTCAGAAATCTTACTTCCTATAAAAACTGCTGGTGGTTGTTTGGCAGCTATAGCAGCTTGAACTTTTTGATACGTTTCGTTGTAATCGGCTTGTTGTACCCCTACAACCTTTACTTTATCTTGTGATGCATTAAAATCTGCAATAATTGATTCCATTGTCTGACCTGCAACAGACCCTAATCCATACCAAAATTGAATTTCAACCTTTTCCTTTTTGCTGCTATCTTCTGATGCAACATTAGAACCACTGCTATTTTCATTTTGTGCTTTTTTAGCAGATTCTGAACAACCTGTAAGCATTAATATACCACAAAGTATCATTAATAAAATTTTTCTTAATTTTCTCATTTTTTCCTCCTAAATTTTTATCCTTTTATCCCGCTATCGCTTATTCCTTCAATAAACCACTTCTTTAAAATTAAAAATAAAATTAATAGTGGTAATACTGATATAGTGTTTGCAGCCATCAACATCGGTAAATTCTGTG
Source organism: Finegoldia sp. (assembly GCF_046991905.1). Taxonomy (NCBI): domain Bacteria; kingdom Bacillati; phylum Bacillota; class Tissierellia; order Tissierellales; family Peptoniphilaceae; genus Finegoldia; species Finegoldia sp. Next base: position 67,096 of record NZ_JBKWZF010000009.1, read on the forward strand.
TGAAATTTCCCTTTGAATTAAAGAAAATATTTAATCCTACACTTATAAGATAATTTTTCTTACTGTTTGTTATTAGTGATGGCCACATATAGTTATTATACATAACAACAAACTGTATCAAGGCTGTTGTTAATATTGTAGATTTAGAAAGTGGAACCATAACTTTCCATAGTATTTGCCAATTATTTGCTCCATCCATTTCAGCTGCTTCTATCATTTCTTTAGGTACAGAAGAAAAAGTTTGGTAAACCATATATATCGTAAACACACTTGCCACATTAGAAATAATAATTCCTGGTATTGTATCAATTAAATTCATCTTTGCAAGGATAACATAACTCGGAACATATGTCGCTGCTGCTGGAAGCATATATGTCAAGAGAATAGATCCAAACAAAATCTTTTTACCTTTGAAATCAAACTTCGATAAACCATATCCCATCAAAATCCCAAGCAATAGTTGTAAAACAACTATTGCAAATGCCGTTATAATACTATTAATTATATAAAGATCGAATGGTGCTTTTTCTAACGCACCTATGAAATTTCTAAAATCTAATACTTCAGGAAACAGGTTTAATGGTTGTTGAATAATTTTATTTGCTGTTTTAAAAGAATTTGTAGCCATCCATAATAGAGGAAAAAAAGCTAATATACTTACAAACGCTAATAATAATAAATTGATTATTTTTTTTATTTTATTCATTTTAGCTCCTATTTTACTAGTTTCTTTTGCATATAGAACATGATACTAGCTAGTATTCCTGTGATAATTACCATTATTATTGCAATAGTTGTAGCTTTGCCCATATTAAATTGTTCAAATGCCATCTGATAAAATAAGTATAATAATGTTCTAGTTGATCCAGCTGGACCTCCTCTAGTTAGTACAGAAATCTGATCATAAGCCTGAATTGAATTTATCAGACTTATGATTCCTAGAAACAATGTCGTCTTTATTGTCAGTGGAAAATAAATATATTTAATTTTTTGGAGTGAGTTTGCTCCTTCCAAATTACAAACTTCAAATAAATCTTTTGGTATTTTACTTATTGCATCTGAGTAATACAGCATCGCCCATCCAGCTGTTTTCCAAACAGTAACTATCATAACAGCTATAAGCGCATATTTAGAATCCATTAGCCAATTTGGACCATTAATTCCCAAAAATTTTAAACAATAATTAATTAATCCAACACTAGGCCTGAACATCCAACTCCATACAATACTCATTGCAACCATTGGAGTAATCCATGGCGAAAATAAAAATCCTTGAAAAATATCTTTTCCTTTTTTTACTTTCTCGATTATCAGGGCCATTAGAAAACCAAATATTAATGTCGGGCATACTGTTCCAAAACCAAATAAAATTGTATTCTTTAAAGCTTGCCAAAATTCTGAACTTTTAAGTATCTCTGAATAATTTTTTAAACCAATTATATTAAATTTTGGACTGATATAATCCCAGTCGGTAAAACTTATCATAAAAGAAATAATCATTGGAATGAACCAGAAAACCAATAATGGTAATAATGGAATAAGTATATATATTATGAAGTTAGGAACATTCAAACTATTTCTTTTAATGTCTTTTATTTTTCTATTATTATCTTGATGCTTTGTTACACTTTTTACATTGTCCATATTAATCCTCCAAAAATAATCTCATTTCTGTTTTTGGATCAAAAAACAATAATTTATTTGCATCAAATAAAATGTTTAATTCGTCCTTATCTTTTATATATCTATTAGCATCTGTATTTATAGTAATCTTATTTCCATATAACTCAGCGTGAATATTATAATCAGCACCAAGCAATTCTATTAACTTCACCGGAACCTTAATTCCTGAATCATTATTAGAAATTTTGATGTTCTCGGGTCTAATTCCTAATACAACATCTTTAACAGAATCATGGTTAACATCGCATATATAATTACTTGATTCATCATAGAATTTCGCGTCTTCAATTTTCCCTTTTATAAAATTCATCGGTGGAGACCCTAAAAATCCCCCGACGAACATATTATTAGGATTAGAGTAAAGTTCTTCCGGCGTCCCGACTTGTTGAATAATCCCATCTTTTAAACAAACAATTCGACTTGCCATGGTCATTGCTTCTGTTTGATCATGTGTTACATAAATAACTGTAGAACCTAAATTTTGTTGTAATTCTACTAATTCTTTTCTCATGTGAATTCTTAACTTTGCATCCAAATTTGACAAAGGTTCATCCATTAAAAATATTTCAGATTCTTTTACTATTGCTCTCCCTAATGCAACTCTTTGACGTTGACCACCAGATAACTCAATAGGTTTTCTTTTAAGAAAAGGTGTCAAACTCAACATTTCCGCTGTTTTTCGAATGCTCTTATCTCTTGTATTTTTGTCAACACCTCTGATTTTTAAACCAAATCCGATATTGTCATAAACATTTAAATGAGGATATAATGCATAGTTTTGAAATACCATGGCCGTTCCTCTATCCTTAGGAGCAACATCGTTCATTCTTTTTCCATTAATAAATAAATCACCTTCAGATATATCTTCCAATCCAGCAATCATTCTGAGTGTAGTAGATTTTCCACAACCACTAGGCCCGACAAAAACTATGAACTCTTTATCTTCTATCTCTAAATTAAAGTCGGTAACCGCAGATTTATTGCTATTTTCATATCTTTTGTAAATATTTCTTAGAGAAATTTTGCTCATTTAACCTCCTTATTATGTGTTTTTCACAATTTTATATTTGTTTTTGTTGTTTTGTTTTTGTTTATCTTTGTTTTCTAATCTTATAATAATCTTTAGGTATTAAATAATATTAATGTATTGGTAAAATATACGTAAATAAGCCAAAATAAAAACATAAAAATTATTTTTAATATGCTATAATAAAAATGAGGTGAAAATTTTATAATACTATGCTAAAAAATGATAGATTAAATAAAATATTACGAGATTTAAACAAACATGGTAGCATCACAGTCCAAAATTTATCGAAAAATTTTAATGTTACTCCTGAAACTATACGCCGTGATCTAGAAACATTAGAAAATGAAAATAAATTAAAAAGAGTTTATGGAGGTGCTATTTTAATTGACGAAAATATTCCAGAATTTGATTTGATTACAAGAAAAACAATCAACATTGAAAAAAAAATAAATTTAGCTACTATAACTACTGACTTTGTTAAAGAAGGTTCTATGATAGCTCTAGACGACAGTACGACAAATGTAGAAATATCCAAATCATTAATAAAACAATTTAATAATATCTCATGTATAACGAACTCTCTGTCAATAGCACAAATATTAGCTACTAATCCTTCTATCAAAATATTACTTGCTTCTGGAAGACTTAATAATAAAGATTTATTTACATACGGATTATCAGCAATAAATTTTATCAAAATGTACCATCCAGATATATTTTTTATGAGTGCAAGTGGAATAAATTTGAAACACGGAATTATGGATTATGGATTTGATCAATATGATATAAAAACTACAATGAAGCAGGTCTCCTCAAAAACATTTTGTGTAGCTGATAGTACAAAATTTGGAAATACAGCAACTATTAGAGTTTGTAATTTTAATGAAGTTGATGGAATTATTACCGACCAGAATTTAGATTCTCAAATTAAAGAGAATTTCTCGGAATTGGGAATAAATCTTTTTTATCCGGAAAATAATTAATATTAATTGAAGTTATATTAAAATAATCCCCGCTATAATAAATAAATTAAAGCGGGGTCAATATGGATAATGTAATTTTGTATTCTATTTTACTTTATTCTTTTTAGTAACTTTAAAATTAATCTCATAAATAAATTTATCATCATCTATCGAAATTTTACTTGTTCCTCCAAGCAATTCAATCAGATTCTTCGCAATATACAAACCTAGTCCACTTCCTTCTGAATGGCGTGACCTTTCTCCTCTGACAAATTGACCCATTAATTCTTCTGCACTCACTTCAATTTTATTCTTCGATATATTCGAAAATTTAAGTATTATTGTGTCATCTTGTACATCGCATTCTCCATAAACTTTAGTATCAGGTTTAGAATATTTTACGATATTACTAAAAATATTTTCTATTACTCGAGATAGCTTTGCCCCATCTGTCATCATTAAAACAGTTTTTCTCTTATCATTATATACAAAATCAAGCCCTAATTTTTCAAAATCAGAATCAAATTGACCGTAAACTTGTAATACTAATTCATTTAATTCTACAACTTCCATTTCAATATCAATATTTCCCGTTCCAGTTTTAGAAGCATAAATTAAATCTATTACCATTGTTTTCAATCTTTTAGCGTTATATTCTAGAATTTCTATATATCGTTTCTTTTCTGATTCATCAGTTTCGTGATTCAGCAAATCTACGTAATTTATAATTGATGTCAGTGGAGTTTTAATGTCATGAGAAATATTCGTAATTAATTCTGTCTTCATTCTTTCAGAATTGATTTTATCTTGCATTGTATTGATAACTGAATCATGTAGATGATTAATCAAATACACAGAATCTTTGTAAATCTCATCGTCTATAAATACATCAATATCTTTTCCAGAATACATTGCTTCAACCTTTTTATTCAATAGAATTTTACCTAAGTTATTAATCAAAATAGAAATGTAAATCTTCGCTAATATAGCACCTATAAATATAATCCCAAATAAATTTCTATTAGTAACCATAATTGTAGCCATTGTATACATCAGAAATATTAACGTAAGTAATGATTCAACGTAAATATTGTAATATTTCCCTTTAAAATTACTTATAAATTGATATATCAAAAAAGCATTCTTTTTCTTTTTATAAATAGTCCTAAGTATTTTAACTAATGAATAAAAAAAAGCAAGCATTGCATATATTAACGTGATAACGACTGAAAAATTAAACACATCAATTATATTTTCAATAAAAAACGCCACCGTAAATACAAGAATAAAACCAAAACTAAAATACAGCAATAAATCTACTAACTGTTTTTCAACATAACCATCAATAGAACTAAAACTTTTTTTAATCCAATTTATCATTAAATGTCCTCTATCTTGTATCCCATTCCATATACAGATTTAATAAGATCAGGTCTTCTAGGATTGATTTCTACTTTTTCTCTAAGTCTTGAAACATGAACAGATACTATTTTTTTTACATCGTATGGAGGAGCTTCCCAAACATGTTCGTAAATTTCTTCAGATGTAAATACTATTCCTTTGTTTTTTAGTAACAGTAAAATAATCCCATACTCATAAGGCGTTAATTTGATTTCTTCCCCATCAATCAAAACTTGTTTTTTGTCATCATTTATCGTCAATCTTCCTGCTGAAAATACATTTCCATCTAAAGATTTGTCTTTATTAAGTTCTAATCTTCTTAAACAAGATTTTATTCTGGCTAATAATTCCACCGCATCAAAAGGTTTAGTAATATAATCATCAGCTCCTAAATTTAATCCCATTACTTTATCATTTAATTCACTTTTTGCAGACAAAATAATGATTGGTGCATTGGAAACTTCTCTAATTCTCTGTGTTAATTCCAATCCATCCATACCTTCCATCATTATATCAACTAAAAACAAATCTATTTTATTTTGATCCATTAATTTCAAAGCATCAAAACCATTATACGCTTTTAATACATTGTAATTACCAGACTTTAAATATATCTCTATGGCTTTAACTATGTCTTTTTCATCATCGACAACCATTATATTGTACATAAAAATCACCTTCTTAACCTTTATTATACACTAAAAATCAGAAGGTGATTATTACAAAAATTTAACGATTCAATTTTGAAGCCAAATATTGACCTGTATAAGAGTTTTTCTTAGTAATTAATTTTTCTGGAGTACCTTGGAAGATAACTTCTCCTCCACCATTTCCTCCTTCAGGACCCAAATCTATAATATAATCTGCAACTTTAATCACATCTAGATTATGTTCAATGACTATAACTGTGTTTCCTTGATCAACAAGTCTTTGCAAAACTTCGATTAATTTATCAATATCTGCTGAATGAAGACCTGTAGTTGGTTCATCTAAAATATATACAGTTTTTCCGGTACTCTTTTTAGACAACTCACTAGCTAGCTTTACTCTTTGTGCTTCTCCACCAGATAATTCAGTTGAAGATTGTCCCAATTTAATATAACCTAGACCAACATCTTGTAGTGTTTGCAATTTGTTTTTAATTGGTGGGAAATTCCTAAAGAATTCCAACGCTTCATCAATCGTCATGTCCAATACGTCAGCGATATTTTTCCCTTTGTATTTTACTTGCAAAGTTTCTCTATTGTATCTTTTTCCTTTGCAGACATCACATGGAACATAAACATCTGGCAAGAAATGCATCTCTACTTTAATAGTTCCATCACCTTTACAAGCTTCACATCTTCCACCTTTTACATTGAATGAAAATCTTCCTTTTTGATATCCCCTCATATTAGCTTCTGGAGTAGATGCGAATAAATCCCTAATCAAATCAAATACTTTCGTATAAGTAGCTGGATTACTTCTTGGGGTTCTTCCAATTGGTGATTGGTCAATTTGCACCACTTTATCCAAGTTTTCAATACCAGTTGCTGTTTTAAATTTCCCATTTTTCATTTTCGCATTATTCAGATCTCTAGCTAATTTTTTGTACACAATTTCATTGACCAATGAAGACTTTCCTGAACCAGATACTCCAGTCACACAATTGAAACACGATAGTGCAAACTTAGCATTTATATTTTTTAAATTATTTTCTTTGCAACCTTTAAATTCCAAATATCCATTCGGCTTTCTTCTTTGTTCAGGAACTGGAATTGATAGTTCTCCTGATAAATACTTACCAGTAATTGACCTTTTTTCTTTTATAATATCATCAATACTTCCACATGCTACAATTTCACCACCATGAACTCCAGCGCCTGGCCCAATATCTACAAGGTAATCACATTCTTTCATTGTATCTTCATCGTGTTCAACCACTACCAATGTATTACCGATATCTGTTAAATTTCTAAGTGCTTTTATTAATTTATCATTGTCTCGTTGGTGAAGTCCAATAGATGGTTCATCCAATACATAAACTACTCCTACTAATGCAGATCCTATTTGAGTGGCCAATCTTATTCTTTGAGATTCTCCACCAGATAAAGTCGACGCAGATCTATCTAAAGTTAAATAATCAAGACCAACATCGTTCAAAAATTGAAGTCTGCTGATAATTTCCTTCAATATTTCATATCCAATAAATTTCTTGGACTCTTCCAATTCCAAATCTTTGAACCATTGAAGAGAATCTTTTACAGGCATTTGACAAATTTCGTAAATATTTTTTTCATTTATGCGAACTGACAAATATTCACCTTTTAATCTAGCTCCATAACAATAATCACATTCTACATCTGTCATGTACTCTCCTATTTTTTGATGCATTGAATCAGTCGTGCTTCTGTGGTATCTTTCCTCTAAGTTTTTCAAAACTCCTTCGAATTTTCCATTGAATTTTTTTCTTCCAGAAAAATGACTATCAAAAACAAACGATAGATTTTTTCTGGATCCGTTCAAAATCTCATCCATCATTTTCTTTGGAGCCTCCTTGATTGGTTTATCCAAAGGAAAATCATAAGAATCTGCAATAGCTTTTATTATCTCGAAATAATATCCACCTGGCTTTGACGATTGATAAGGATCTATCGCCCCTTGTAAAATAGATAATTCTTTATTAGGAATCACCAAATCTTCATCAACTTTTTTATGGAAACCAAGTCCATTACAATGTGGACACATTCCAAATGGATTGTTAAAAGAAAAGTCTCTCGGTTCTAATTCTTGATACGAAATATGTCCATCTGGGCAACTCATAGAAGTGCTATATGAAATCACTTCTTTGCCAATTACATCGACTTTTACATTATTTTCAGACAATCTAAGAGCTGTTTCTATGGAATCGGTAAGTCTTGAATCAATTCCTTCTTTTATGATAATTCTGTCGACAATTACATCAATATCGTGTTTTTTGTTTTTATCTAATTCTATATCATCGGCTAATTCAACTTGTTCACCATCAACAATAGCTCTAATAAAACCATCTTTTCTTAAATTTTGTAAAAGTTTTTTGAATTCACCTTTTTTGCCCTTGACAACAGGACTTAAAATTTGTATTCGAGAACGTTCCCCTAATTCCTTAACACTATCTACGATTTGATCTACTGTCTGGCTGACAATTTCTTTACCACAGACAGGACAATATGCCTTACCCACTCTTGCATAAAGCAGTCTAAAATAATCGTATATCTCCGTGACAGTTCCCACGGTAGAACGTGGGTTATTATTAGTTGTCTTTTGGTCTATCGAAATTGACGGTGATAATCCTTCAATGTATTCGACATCAGGTTTATCCATTTGTCCTAAAAATTGGCGTGCATAAGAACTTAAAGATTCTACATATCTTCGTTGTCCTTCTGCATATATAGTATCAAATGCCAAAGAAGATTTCCCTGAACCACTTAATCCTGTGAACACTACCATTTTATTCCTAGGAATAGTAAGGTCTACATTTTTTAGGTTATTTTCTTTAGCACCTTTAATAATAATTTTATCTTTACTCATTTTGCTCCTTTAGTAAGTGTTTTTCAAATTCCTGATTTGATCTCTAAGCGTAGCTGCCCTTTCAAAATCCAACTCTTCTGCAGCTTTTAACATTTCTGTATTCAAATTTTCAATAATAACTTCTATTTCGTCCTTTGAAAATTCCGTAACTTTATTAACATCATAACTTTCATTTTCTTCTGCCACGAAAGTATTTTGGATTCTTTTTCTAACAGATTTATTAATAGTAGTTGGAATAATGTTGTGTTCTTCGTTGTATTCTTCTTGTATTTCTCTACGCCTATTAGTTTCTGTGATAGCCACATCCATCGACTTAGTAATCGTATCTGCGTACATTATAACGTGACCATTTGAGTTTCTAGCAGCTCTACCTATAGTTTGTATAAGAGAAGTCTCTGAACGTAGGAAACCTTCCTTATCAGCATCCAAAATCGCAATCAGAGAAACTTCTGGTAAATCCAATCCTTCTCTCAGAAGGTTAATTCCTACAAGTACATCGTATTTTCCTTCTCGCAAATCTCTGATTATTTCCATTCTTTCAATAGTATCAATATCTGAATGCAAATAAGTTACCTTTATTTCCAGGTCTTCAAGATATCTAGTCAAATCTTCACTCATCTTTTTAGTAAGGGTAGTAATCAAAACACGTTCGCCTTTTTCGATAGTCTTGTTGATTTCACTAACCAAATCATCGATTTGTCCTTTAGTTTGACGAACTTCGATTTTTGGATCTAACAATCCAGTAGGTCTTATAATTTGTTCAACTACTTCATTAGTTTTTGCTTTTTCATATTTTCCTGGAGTTGCAGATACATAAATAACTTGATTCATCATAGATTCAAATTCACTAAATTTCAAAGGACGATTGTCCAGTGCAGATGGTAGCCTGAATCCATAATCCACTAAACTTGTTTTTCTCGATCTGTCTCCCTCATACATTCCTCCTATTTGCGGAACAGTAACGTGCGATTCATCAATCATAGTCACGAAATCTTTCGGAAAATAGTCGATTAAAGTGTATGGTCTACTACCAGGTTTTCTTTGTGACATGTGTCTTGAATAGTTTTCAATACCGGTACAAAATCCCATTTCTTTTAGCATTTCGATATCGTATCTTGTTCTTTGCTCCAATCTTTGAGCTTCCAACAATTTATTATTATCTTTAAAATATTTTAAACGATCTTCTAGTTCTTCCTCTATAGTCACGATAGCTTTTTCAACCTTTTTTTGCGTAGTAGCATAGTGACTAGCAGGATAGATTGCCACGTGATTTCTCTCACCTACGATTTCTCCAGTCAAAGCATCTATTTCTGTTATTCTATCTATTTCGTCTCCAAAAAATTCAATACGAACACTTTTTTCTCCACTAGATGCTGGGAAAATATCCAAGCTGTCTCCCCTTACTCTGAATGTTCCTCTAGTAAAATTAATATCATTTCTAACATATTGAATGTCTATCAATTTTTTCATAACTTCAGTTCTATCTTTTTCCATTCCTGGACGCAAAGATATTACCAAGTTTTCGTAATCAATTGGGTCACCCAAGCCATAAATACATGAAACAGAAGACACGATTATAACATCTCTTCTTTCGAACAAACTCATAGTAGCGCTGTGACGAAGTTTATCCAGTTCCTCATTAATGCTGGAATCTTTTTCGATATAAGTATCAGATTGAACAACATAAGCCTCTGGTTGATAATAATCATAGTACGACACGAAAAATTCTACTGCATTTTCCGGGAAAAATTCTCTAAACTCACTAGCTAATTGATATGCCAAAGTTTTGTTGTGAGCTATAACCAAAGTAGGTCGTTGAACTTTTTGAATAATATTCGCCATCGTAAAAGTTTTACCTGAACCAGTAACCCCTTTTAAAATTTGATGATTTTTTCCATTTTCCAAGCCATTTGCAAGCTTATCTATAGCTTGTGGTTGATCACCTGTAGGCTTGAATTTTGAATGTAATTTAAATTCCATAACTCACCCCTTGAACATATGTTTTACTTTAATATTATATATCATCTTAGTTTTTAATTCAATAAATCACAAATATATAAAAAAATCAGAATTTATGCAATTTATGATTTTAAATATAAAAAACTAGGCTATAAAGCCTAGTTAAAAATTTTATTAAAGATCTTCTTCATTAATTATTTTTTCATTGAAACCATCTTTGTAATCATCGTTTTTAACGATGTGTCTATTGAAAATTTTATCAATAGCAACAGAGATTGCTGTATCTCCTGAAATATTTGCTGCAGTTCCAAATGAATCTTGTGTCAAATAAAGTGTTATCAACAAAGATGCTAATTCACCTTCTGAAGGAATTCCAACAACAGGTAAGAATGGTAAAGCACTCATTACTGCTCCACCTGGAGCTCCTGGTGCAGCAACCATTGCTACTCCAAGGATTGCCATGTATCTTAGCATTAAAATGTAAGAATGATTCATGCCATACATTGTCAAAATTGTAAAAGTACAAGCCGTAATTGTTATCATTGAACCTGGCATGTGAACTGTCGCTCCTAATGGAATTACAAAATCCCTTATACTTTTACTTACGGAATTTTGTTTAGCACATTCTAAGTTTACTGGAATTGTAGCTACTGATGATTGAGTTCCAATTGCTGTCAAATATCCTTTAAGTTGATTTTTGATTAGCTTTATAGGGTTTTTCTTAGTATATAATCCACTGATTACAAATAATATCGATATGTATACTAAGTGAAGTGCGATAACACATAAGAATATCTTCCAGAAAATTGAAAGAACTGCAAATACAGATCCTGTAAACGCCATTTTGGAGAAGTTACCAAAAATAAACAATGGTAATAATGGTACAATTGCTGTCGACAGTACTTTTGTAATTATGTCGTTAAATTCTCCAATCAATCCATAACAAAATTCTCCTTTATTATGTTTTCTTAACCATGAGATAGAAATACCCATCATAAAAGCAAAAATAATTGCAGATGTTACATCAAAGAATGGTTTAATTGGTATTTCGAAAAATGGATCTAATGCTATTTTGCTAGATGCTTGTATTTTCGAAACTTGATCTGGACTTATAAATGCTGGGAAAATATTAGAACTCATAACATATGATAATGATCCCCCTATAAGAGTTGATACATAAGCAATAACAACTGTCACTAATAATAATTTTCCAGCCCCTTCACCTAAATCCGCAATTCCTTTTGTTACAAAGGCGATAATCATAAGTGGTATAACGAAATTCAAGAATGCGCCGAACATTGATGAAAATGTTACAGCTGTTTTTACAAACCATTGTGGCATATACAAACCTGCTAGAGTACCTAAGCCTATCGCGATTAATAATTTTGGTATTAATCCTATTTTTTTCTTTTTAGTCTTACTCATTTTCTTTAAATCACTCCTTATTCTAAAATAGTATTCATAAGTAAAAACTTATTTCATTTTTAACCCAATTTATTTTACAATATAAACAGAAATAATTCAAGTAATTCAATAGATTTTTAACAAATATATTCAAATTTTTTTATAATCTTAGCTTTATTTTGTTTTAGATTCATAAATAGTGTTTTTAATATTGTAATATTTTATTAAATAATCACTCTTTGTAGCTCAAAAATTAGATTCCTTAAATACCATCCTCATTTTACATATATAATTATTATTAAATCAGTTTTTCTCTTTCTGTAAAACTTTACTAAAGCTATACTGAACTCTCAATCTAACTTAGGGTATTCTTCTTACCAAATAAAAATCATCCCCCGGCGTAGCCGGGGGTTTTTCTCATGCGGCCCAAAGGGCCTGTATTACCAGCCACGCCTCAATGGCGTTGGTTAGTCCGCCACTTGCAACTTCTACTTGCTACCCTTTAAAAGGGTCAACTACATCAAATGTTAGTTGTTCACTTAACTGGTCTTGTTTTAATTGGTTTTGGATATATTCTTGGATTGCTTTTGCATTTTTACCTGCTGTGTCTACATAATATCCTCTACACCAAAACTGTCTTCCTCTGTATTTATATTTTAAGCTTCCCCATCTTTCATATATCATTATGCTACTCTTTCCTTTTAAAAATCCCATAAAACTTGATACTGATAGTTTCGGTGGTATTTCTACTAACATATGAATATGATCTGGGCATACTTCAGCTTCTATTATGTTTACTTCTTTCCAGCTACATAATTCTCGAAGTATTTGTCCTATTTCTAATCTTTTGCTTCCGTAAAATTCTTTTCTCCTATATTTCGGTGCAAATACTATATGGTATTTACAGTTCCATTTTGTATGTGATAAACTATGTTTGTCATTTATTGATGACATTTTCTTACCTCCTTGATATTTTTTATTGCAGTTGGCGAACTACAATTTAATTATATATCATAGGAGGTTTTTTTTTGGTTTTTCATCGCTAAAGCTATACTGAACCCCCAGTCTATAAGGTGACCCCAAAAAGTTGGACTTTATACCAGAGACATTTAGAAATATTTGT
>NZ_JBKWZF010000010.1:0-79706 GCF_046991905.1 Finegoldia sp.
TTGGTTTGTACTTCTCTCAAAGTATTTACTTTATTTAATTTATTAAGGTTCTATTACTCACGAAATATATGTTAAAATGTGTTTTACAGAGTTTTACTCGTTCTTCACATTTTGTGAGCTAACTATTACATTATACTCTTGTATTTCTTTATTGTCAAGTGTTTTTTTGATTTTATTTTAATTAAAAAATTCACTGAACAATTGAGTGCTTATATATATTATCAAGTTTACACTGTAATGTCAAGTGAATTTTAAAATTTTTTTACTTTTATTTTACTTTAATATACTATTACTGCTATGTTGTCTTCTGCATCGAAGTATATGCTTTCTAATAGGTTCTTATTTGTTAAGATTGTTGCGTCTTTGTTGTTGGATATTGTGTTTGTGTAAAATCCCAATGTGTAGTTGTTGGAGTATCCTTTTGCTTTGGTGTCTAGGTTGTAGATTCCAGCTTGGATTTTTTTGTTGATTTTGATGGGGATACTTTTTTGGATTTTGTAGTTGTTGATGTAGTAAAGTGTTTTGTTTTGTTGGTCGATTTCGATGTATTCGTCTTGGATGTCGTTTTTGAGTCGGGATTTTGCTTGTCTGTTATACACTGGTTCTATGGTTTGGTTTTCTGCGTTATCTATTGTTTCTTTGATTAGCTCTACTGTTTTGTGTTTGTCGATTTCCCAGCCATAGTCTATTGCAGAAAGTTTTATTTGTTTGTTTTCAACTGTTGTTATACTGCGACTTTTATTGTATGTGTCTGTGAGTTCTTTCAAATAGTCAACGTATTGTTCGATTTCAATGTCTTTGTAGACAAATCCTTTTTTCTCATCAAACTCCATCATATCTCTAAGTTGTCTTCCTTTTAGTTTGTAGATGGTGTCATTAAAATCAAAGCTTATTTCTATGTCTTTGAGTTTGTTGAGTTTATTCTTTGCTCGTATGATGTCCCAGCTGTTTGAGTATACTGTTGGCTTGATGTATTCGTCTTTTAGTGCGATGTCTTCTTTTTGCTCTAAGAGGGATTTGATGATGGTGTCTTTGAGTTTATTGGTGTCTATTTCATTTCCGACTTGCTCAGGTATTATTGTGTATTCGTCTTCCAAGTAGCTTATATATGCATTATATGATTTCTTAGCGTTTTGGTTTAGTTTTGCCTGATAAATTTTCTTGTTGAGTTTGTCTTGGTCAATTGTGTAGTCGAAATTAATGTTGTATTTTTTGGTGTCAAAGAAGGCCAACGGCCAAGAGAATGGATTTTGTTCTATTCTGAAATCTTCAGGGATTTTGAGGTTGAACTCCACTTCTTGTGCATCGATTACAAGTTTGCGGTTATCTGATGCGTTTATGATTAGTGTCTTTATGTCTGCATTTCTGTCGACTATTTTGGATTTTTCGACAAAGCTCATATTATATCCGTTGACGTAGGTGTTGGGTAGTGCGTAGAATGTGAAGAATGTCGTAGCACTGAAATACACCAGAAACAAGAATAGTATTATTGTTATGAGTGCTCTTTTTTTCATTTGATTTTCCTTTAGTTTCGTAATTAATATTATTGTACTTTTAATCGGAGTATATATCAATGATTGCAAATAAAAAAAGCAAGTATTGCTACTTGCCTTTTCATTATCTTGAGTATAACTCTACTACTAATGAGTCTGTAATTTCGATCGGAATTTCTTGTCTTTCAGGAAGTCTTGTCAATGTTACTTTGAAGTTTTCTTCCTTGTCAATGTAAGGTAATGATTGTGCAAAGTTTGTTTCATAGTTTTCTTTGAACAATTCATTTGATCTTGATTTTTCTTTCAATTCAATTACAGATCCTTCAGCTACTTGGAAAGAAGGGATATCTACTTTTTTACCGTTTACTCTGATTAAACCGTGAGATACCATTTGTCTTGCTTGTCTGATTGATGATGCAAATGAAGCTCTTAGAACTAGGTTATCTAATCTAGTTTCTAATTGTCTTACCATTACATCCCCTGTTGTAAGACCTTCTTTGTTGTTAAGGGCTTTTTCGAAGTATTTGTGCATTTGTTTTTCGTTTACTCCGTAATATGCTCTTAATCTTTGTTTTTCAAGAAGTTGCATACCATATTCAGTTAACTTCTTGTCGTTTCTTCCAAGTCCTTTACCCATTCTTTTGTTAGCTTTTGGGTGACCGCATACGTTAAGACCTAATCTTCTAGATTGTTTAAATCTAGGTCCCATCATTCTTGCCATTAATATTCATCTCCATTAAAAAATTATTTGCCGCGATAATTTTTTAAGCCAACGCTATTATATCATCTAGTGATTTGTTTTTCAACAATTTTGGAATAATTTTAATGCAAATTTTCGATGAATTTGATGTATTGTTTTGCAAGTTCATGGTCTTTGTTAAGTGTAGCTCCTTTTTCAAGGATTGCATCATCTATTACGACACCATCTTTTTCAATATTTACTGAAACTGCGACCTTTCTTTTTCCATTATTTCCTACTAATGTAAAGTAGTTGTCAAATATGCTTTTTAATCTTTGATCTTTTACATACTTTTTGTTTTCATTCATTATTCTAGCTAGTTCGTTTTTTTCTGAGCTAGTAAGTTCTTTTGTAACTTTCTTCCCTTTTTTTGTGTATGTGAATTTTACAGATGTTGCAACTTCTTGGTTGTTTTTGGATAATTCTTGTTGAATTTGTTTGGATACTGTCTTTTCTCCACCTATTATAGCTATTAGTAGGAATATAAATAATACTACTGCTAAAATTTTTCTGTTCATTGTTTCTCCCAATAATTTTGAATATTGATGGTTAGATAATTAAGTATTCTTAATTTAATTATATTCCTATTCTTTTCGTCTTACAATTGAGCATAAAAAAATAACTAAGCAAATGCTTAGTTATTTTCTATTTGTCAGCTTTCACTGTTTCTTTTTCGTTTGAGGATTCTTTCTTAGTGTAATCTACTAATTCAAGTATACACATTTCAGAACCGTCTCCTCTACGAGGTCCTAATTTTAAGATTCTAGTGTATCCACCTTGTCTGTCAGCATAAACTGGTGCGATTTCTTCAAACAATGTGTATACAACGTCTTTTTTGTATATATATTTAAGAGCTTCTCTTCTAGAGCTCAAATCACCTTTTTTACCAAGTGTAATCATCTTTTCAGCTTCTCTTCTAACTTCTTTAGCACGAGT
This sequence comes from Finegoldia sp., assembly GCF_046991905.1. NCBI lineage: Bacteria > Bacillati > Bacillota > Tissierellia > Tissierellales > Peptoniphilaceae > Finegoldia > Finegoldia sp. The sequence goes on from NZ_JBKWZF010000010.1 coordinate 3,169, forward strand.
TACTGTTGTTTCGATTTTTCCGTTTTCGAACAATGATTGAACTAGGTTTCTTAACATTGCAGTTCTGTGATCAGTTCTTCTACCTAATTTTCTTAAGTTAGCCAATGTCTATCCTCCTTTATTCGTCTTTTATTTCTTGTTTAAATGCAAGGCCCATTTCTTGAAGTTTTTCTTCAACTTCGTCTAAGGATTTTTTACCAAAGTTCTTTATTTTCATCATATCCGCTTTTGTATGAGATACGATATCTCCTACAGTATTGATATTTGCTCTTTTCAAACAGTTGAATGATCTTAATGAGAAATCCAATTCTTCGATATTGATGCCCATTTGAGTTTCTTTATCTTTTTGATTGTCTTCGTCATCACTGTTTGTATTACACTCGTAGTTAGGTAATTCACTGAATAATTCCAGGCAATTGATTAGAATGTTGCTTCCTTCACTTAAGGCATCTTGTGGTCTAATTGTTCCATTAGTCCACACTTCTATAGTAAGCTTATCGTAATCAATTACTTGGCCAACTCTGGCATTATCTACTGTGAAATTTACCTTTTTCACAGGGCTAAACAGTGAGTCAATGGCGATATCTCCTATAATATCTTCGTCTGTTTTGTTAAATTCAGATATTTTGTAGCCTTTTCCGTTGATAACTGTGATTTGCATTTCCAATGAAGCGTCTTCATTAAGTGTTGCAATGTAATGGTCTGGGTTTTTAACTTCCAAGTCAGTATCAACTAAAATATCCTTAGCTGTTAGAACACATGGACCTTTTATGTCTACGTTTAATGAGATTGGTTCTTCATTGTATTTCTTTACAGCGATACCTTTTAAATTCAAAATTATTTCAGGTACGTCTTCTTTGACACCTTTAATCGTAGACATTTCATGAGCTACACCTTGGATATTTATCTTTGATATAGCAGCTCCTGGTAATGATGATAATAAAACCCTTCTTAGAGAGTTTCCTAGAGTAGTTCCATATCCCCTTTCCAGTGGCATTATGACAAATTTACCGTAATTATTTTGTTCATCTAATTCAACGATTTTTATTTTAGTATCTAATTGTTCAGTCATAAATACAGCCTCCTTCGACAAGTCCTATCAGGATATCCTGAATTAAGCCTATGTGTTATACTCTTCTCTTCTTTGGTGGTCTACAACCGTTGTGAGGGATTGGAGTTACATCTTTGATAGAGCTAACTTCAAGTCCAGAAGCTTGCAAACTTCTAATTGCAGATTCTCTTCCTGAACCTGGTCCTTTTACATATACTTCAACAGTTTTTAATCCGTGTTCCATAGCTTTTTTAGCAGCTTCTTCAGCAGCTTGTTGTGCAGCGTATGGAGTTGATTTTCTAGATCCTCTGAAACCTAATTGTCCAGCAGAAGCCCAGCTTAATACGTTACCGTTAAGGTCAGTTAAACATACCATAGTGTTGTTGAATGTAGAAGAAATGTGTGCTTGACCTTTTTCAATATTCTTTTTTACTCTTTTTTTACCGCGAACGTTACGTTTTGCGCCTTTAGTTTTTAGTGCCAATTAATTCCCCCCTCTCTATGCTTGTTTTCTAGGACCCTTACGAGTTCTTGCATTGTTCTTTGTATGTTGTCCTCTTACTGGAAGGCCTTTTTTGTGTCTTGATCCTCTGTAGCAGTTGATTTCTTTTAATCTTTTGATGTTCATTGCTACATCACGACGTAAATCCCCTTCAGTAAGATAGTTATCTAATTCAGTTCTGATATCAGATAATTCAGATTCTGTTAAATCTTTTACTCTTGTGTCAGGATTGATTCCTAATTTAGCTAAGATTTTATTTGATGATTGTCTACCTATTCCATAAATTGCAGTTAGTCCTATTTCTACACGTTTGTCATTTGGTAAGTCGACACCTTGAATTCTTGCCATTTATACCTCCTACTAACCTTGTCTTTGTTTGTGTTTAGGGTTATCGCAAATAACCATAACACGACCTTTTCTTTTTATAATCTTGCACTTTTCGCACATTTTTTTAACTGATGGTCTTACTTTCATTGCTTAACCTCCGTTTATTTCTTTCTCCATGTTATTCTTCCACGATCCAAATCGTATGGTGATAGTTCTACCGTTACCTTGTCTCCTGGAAGAATTCTTATATAATTCATTCTTAATTTGCCTGAAATATGAGCTGTTATTACATGGCCATTTTGAAGTTCTACCTTAAATACCGTATTAGGAAGAGCATCTACTACTGTTCCTTCTAATTCAATAACTTCTTTGGACATCCTTGTCTTGATCCTCCTTTTTTAAATTGTTTAACATATATCTTAGTTTCTTATCTGTTAAATTCTCTAATTGCAACTTTTTGTTGTATTTTTGAAGATGTTTAATCTTCTTTTTCTTTGGTTTTTCGATTTTACGTTGTTTTCCATCTACTACCAATACATAAGAATCGTCAAGAATTTCCAAAACCATTTGTAGTTTGCCCATATCACGACCACAAGTACTTAAAACAACTTGTCCTGTTTCAAGTTTGTTGTATTGGCTCATTAATTCTAACCTTTTTTTAATTCTGTTACTAACTTATTAGTGATTTCATCTATTGGAAGAGTTCCGTCAACTGTGAATACTAAATCTTGTTTGTTGTAGAAGTCTACTAAAGGTTTAGTTTGAGAATCATATACTTTGATTCTGTCTAGTACAGTTTGTTCTTTGTCGTCTTCTCTTTGGATAATTGGAGTTTGACATACATCACAAATTCCTTCAACTTTTGGAGGGTTGTTGTCAATGTGATAGCTTGCACCACAGTTAGGACATACACGTCTTCCAGATAATCTTTTTACAAGAGAATCTTTGTCAACGTCAATGTTCAATACACGATCTAGTTTCAATCCTCTTTTAGCTAGTCCTTCATCAAGAGCTTCGGCTTGAGGGATTGTTCTTGGGAATCCGTCAAGTAAGAATCCATTTTTGCAATCTTCTTGATCTAATCTATCCCAAACTATTTCTATTGTTAATTCATCAGGTACAAGTTTTCCTTCTGCAAGTAATCCTTCAACTTTTTGACCTAGTTCTGTCTTTTCTTTGATATTTTTTCTGAAAATATCTCCTGTTGAAATGTGAGGAATATCAAATTCTTCGATAACTCTTTTAGCTTGAGTTCCTTTACCTGCTCCCGGAGGTCCTAATAATATTAATCTCATTATAAACTCCTTATTTCAAAAATCCTTTATAGTGTTTCATAGTTAGCATACTTTCCATTTGTTTTACAGTATCTAATACTACACCTACTACGATGATGATTGATGTACCACCGAATAGGATTTGTATTCCTATAGCTTTTGATATTATCATTGGTGCTGATGCAACTATCGCTAATATGATTGCGCCTATAAATGTTACTCTATCAGAAATTTTCTTTAGATACATGCCTGTTGGTTTACCAGGTCTAATTCCCATGATGAATCCACCGTATTGTTGCAAGTTTTTAGCGTATTCAACTGTGTTGAATTGAATTGCTGAGTAGAAGAATGCGAATATTATAATCAATAGCATGTTTACTATTGAGAAGATTACTAACCCTGATGTTGTTTGTACTGTGAATATGTGGGCTAACCATCCTGGCATGTCTTTGCCGAATAATAATGCTATTGTTTGTGGTAATTGTAATATTGCTGATGCAAAGATTACTGGCATTACACCACCCATATTAACTTTGATTGGAATATGAGTTGATTGACCACCATACATTTTTCTTCCAACTACTCTTTTTGCGTATTGTACAGGAATTCTTCTTTCACCTTGGTTTATTAATACCACTACTACTAATATTATAATCGCTATTAGTACGAAAAGTAATATTTTCCACCAAGATAACATTCCTTGTCTAGATTGATAAATCATTGTACCGATTTGTCTTGGCATATTTGAAATGATACCTAAGAAAATCAAGATTGAAATTCCGTTACCGATACCTCTTTCAGTAATCATTTCTCCTAGCCATACTAGAAACATTGATCCTGCTACCAAGCTTATTAATATAACAAAACCTGTTAAGAAGCTTTTGTCTACGATTGCTCTGTTAAATAAACCATTAACTGTAGCATATCCTTGAATGAATGCCAAAATTATACTACAGATCTTAGTGTATTTACCCATTCTCTTCTTTCCTTCTTCACCTTCACGTGTAAGTTCTCCTAATTTAGGAAATGCTACTGTTAAAAGTTGAAGAATGATTGAAGCGGTAATGTAAGGGTATATCGAAAGAGCAAATATGCTCATTTGTCTCAATGATCCCCCACTTAATAGGTTCAATAAAGAAACTATTCCGCCTTCTTGACCGCTCATTATTTGTTTAATGATGGCCTTATCCATAAAAGGAACCGGTATTGCATTACCTAATCTAAAAACTACAACCATTAGTAGAGTAAAGCCGATTCTTTTACGAATGTCTAAAACCTTCCATGCGTCTTTTAAGGTTTTAAGCATCTTAAATCACCTCTACCTTTCCTCCGGCTTTTGTAATTTTTTCTTCAGCTGATTTAGTAAATTTATTAGCTTTTATAGTTAATTTCTTAGTTAATTCTCCGTCACCTAAAATCTTAACGCCGTCTTTTGCCTTAACTGGCTTAAAGAATCCTGCGTTTGCTAGGATTTCTGGTGTTATTTCGTCTCCATCTTCAAAACAATTTAAGTCTCTGATGTTGATTTCAGCGTATTGTTTTGCGAAGTGGTTTTTGAAGCCTCTCTTAGGAAGTCTTCTGAATAAAGGCATTTGACCCCCTTCAAATCCTGGTCTTACGCCTCCGCCTGATCTTGAGTTTTGTCCGTCTCTACCACGTCCAGCATTGTGTCCTAATCCTGAACCGTAACCTCTACCAACTCTTTTTCTTGCTTTTACTTCTCCACCTTTAGCAGGTCTTAAGTTGTGTAATTTCACTATAACACCTCCTACTTAACTTCTTCTACGTCAACCATGAATGCAATGTGTCTAATCATTCCACGTACTGCATCATTGTCTTCTTTGATTACTGATTGTCCGATTTTATGAAGTCCAAGGGCTTCACAAGTTCTAATGTGTTTTTCAATTCTACCGATTTTGCTCTTTTTAAGAGTGATCTTTAATTTACTCACTTAAAAGCCCTCCTTATTTTAAAATTTCTTCTACAGACTTTCCTCTTAATTTAGCTACTTGTTCAGCTGTCTTAAGTGATTTAAGTCCTTCTACAGTTGCATTAACAATGTTTTGAGGGTTTGATGTTCCCAATGATTTAGAACGAACGTCTTTGATACCTGCTAATTCACATACCGCACGAACAGGTCCTCCGGCGATAACTCCAGTACCTTCTCCAGCTGGTTTTAATAATACTCTACCAGCACCGAATATTCCTGTTACTTGGTGAGGAATAGTTGTGTTTACGATAGGAACTGTGAAGATGTGTTTTTTAGCATCTTGGCTAGCTTTTCTAATAGCTTCTGGTACTTCTTGTGCTTTACCAATACCAACACCAACGTGTCCGTTTTTATCTCCAACTACTACAAGGGCTGCGAATCTAAAGTTTCTACCACCCTTAACAACCTTAGCTACACGGTTAATATTTACAACTCTTTCTTCTAATTCTAAACCTTCTACTTCTTTATTTAAAAGTTCCAATACTAAATACCTCCCTTGCACTAAAATTTAAGTCCGGCGCTTCTAGCACCTTCAGCTAATTCTTTAACTTTTCCGTGATATAAATATCCAGATCTGTCAAATACGCATTGTTCAATGCCTTTGTCGATAGCTTTCTTACCGATTAATTCACCAACAAGTTTTGCAGCTTCCATGTTAGATTTTGATTCACCTTTGTAATCTTTATCTAATGTTGATGCAGCTACTAATGTGTTGTGGTTAACATCATCGATTAATTGTGCATAGATGTTAGTATTAGACTTGAATACGCATAATCTTGGTTTTTCAGAAGTTCCTGTAAGGTTCTTACGAATACGTAGATGTCTTTTAACTCTATTTGCATTTTTATCAATTTTCTTAAACATACCTTACTCCTTTCTTACTTACCTGTTTTACCGACTTTACGTCTAATATGTTCATCTTCATATCTGATACCTTTACCCTTGTATGGTTCAGGTCCTCTTAAGTCTCTGATTTTTGCAGCGTAGTTACCAACTTGTTGTTTGTTGATACCACTGATAATTAATGTGTGTTGTTCTGGAACTTCTACTGAGATTCCTTCTGGATCTTCTTTTTCAATTGTGTGAGAATATCCCAAGTTTAACACTAATTTCTTACCTTGTTTAGCTGCTCTGTAACCAGTACCTTCTATAATTAAAGTTTTCTTATATCCTTCAGTAACACCTTCAATCATGTTGAAAACAAGAGTTCTTGTTAAACCATGAAGTGATTTGTGTTTTTTAATGTCTGAAGGTCTTGAAACTGTGATTGTATTATCTTCTACTTTGATAATCATTTCCTTTGGCATTTGTTCAACTAATTCACCTTTTGGTCCTTTTACAGTACACAAATTGTCTTCAGTTATTTTTACTTCAACGCCATTAGGAATTTCAATTGGTTTTAATCCAATTCTTGACATGGTCAAACCTCCTTATAATGTTTGTGTTACCATACGTAACAAATTACTTCTCCACCAATACCTTCTTTTCTAGCAACTTTATCAGTTACAAGGCCTTTTGATGTAGAGACAATAGCAATACCAAGTCCGCCTAAAACCTTAGGAACTTCATTTGCTCTGGCATAGACACGAAGTCCAGGTTTAGATATTCTCTTGATACCTGAAATTACTTTTTCTTCGTTAGGACCATATTTTAAATCTATTGTAATGATTCCTTGTTTACCATCATCAGTAACATTGAAACCATCGATAAATCCTTCATCTAATAAAATTTGAGCTATTGATTTTTTGATATTAGATGCAGGAACTTCAACAACTTTATGTTTCGCATTAACTGCGTTTCTTATTCTTGTTAGCATATCTGCTATAGGATCAGTCATCATAAAAGCTTCCTCCTTCCTTTCTTACCAGCTTGCTTTTCTTACGCCAGGGATTTCGCCTTTATAAGCCAATTCTCTAAAGCATATACGGCAGATGCCATATTTCTTTAAATATCCGTGAGGTCTACCACAAATTTTGCATCTGTTATATTCTCTTGTGCTAAACTTTGCAGGTCTTTTTTGTTTTGCGATCATTGATTTTTTAGCCACTAAAACTCCTCCTTATTTCTTAAATGGCATTCCCATTTTGTCTAATAATTCCTTAGCTTCTTCGTCAGTGTTTGCAGTAGTAACGACCACAATATCCATACCTCTAATTTGATCTACCATATCGTATTCAATTTCAGGGAAGATTAATTGTTCTTTGATACCTACAGCATAGTTTCCTCTACCATCGAATGATTTAGAAGAGATACCTCTAAAGTCTCTTACACGTGGAAGAGAAATGTTCATAAATTTATCTAAGAAATCATACATTTTTTCACCACGTAATGTAACTTTAACACCAACATTCATACCTTCTCTTAGTTTGAAGTTAGCGATAGATTTTCTAGCTTTTGTTACAATTGGGTGTTGTCCTGTAATTGTTTCTAATTCTTTGACAGCACTTTCGATAGCCTTAGGATTTTCTTTTGAAGAACCTAAACCCATGTTAAGCACGATTTTTTCCAATCTTGGAACTTGCATGATGTTTTCATATTTGAAACGTTCAACCAAGAAAGGAACAACTTCATTTGTATATTTTTCTTTTAATCTGGAAGTCAAGTTTATACCCTCCTTATGTTACTTAATAGTTTCGTTGTTAGATTTCATAAATCTAACTTTCTTACCGTCTTCAAACTTATAACCTAATCTTGTGCCTTTCTTGTTTTTAGCATCATAATACATTACGTTTGAAACATCGATAGCAGCTTCTTTTTTAATAAGACCACTTTCAGCACCACGTCCGTTAGCTTTTTGGTGTTTAGTAACTATATTAACTCCTTCTACTATCACTTTATTGTCTTTGGCTAATACTTCAATAACATTTCCAGTCTTACCTTTGTCTTTACCAGAAATTACTATTACAGTATCTCCTTTTTTAATCTTCATATCTCTTTACACCTCCAATTATAATACTTCAGGTGCCAATGAGATGATTTTCATGAAGTTATTGGCTCTTAATTCACGAGTTACTGAACCAAAAATTCTTGTTCCCACTGGATTTTTATCATCTTTTATAATTACAGCTGCGTTATCGTCAAATCTGATGTAACTTCCATCAGCTCTTCCCAATGGTTTAGTTGTTCTTACGATAACAGCTTTTACTACATCACCTTTTTTAACCATACCGCCCGGTTGTGCAGATTTAACTGAGCAAACTACGATGTCTCCGATAGCTGCGTACTTTCTTTTAGTACCACCTAAAACTCTTATTACTAGTAGTTCTTTTGCACCAGAGTTATCTGCAACTCTCAAACGACTTTCTTGTTGAATCATAAAATTCTCCTTTCGTAATAAGAATTACTTAGCTTTTTCTATAATTTCTACAAGTCTCCAGTTCTTTGTCTTAGAAAGAGGTCTTGTTTCCATTATCTTAACTTTATCGCCAATACCAGCGATATTTTCTTCATCGTGTGCTTTAAACTTAGTTGTTTTTCTTAATTGTTTACCGTATTTAGGATCTTTGACAAGTGTCTTAACTTCTACAACAATTGACTTATCCATCTTATCTGAAACAACTATACCAACTATGGTTTTTCTCATATTTCTTTCCATAATTGTTAAGCCTCCTTACCAATGTTTAGCTCACGTTCTCTAATAATAGTTTTAATACGAGCTATATCTTTTTTTACAAGTCCTATCATCATAGGGTTTTCTAATTGCCCAGTAGCTAATTGAAAACGTAGATTAAACAATTCACTTTTAGATTGTTCTAATTGTTTTTGTAAATCTTGATCTGATAGATTACGAATTTCTTTAGTTTTCATCAGCTTCACCGTCCTTTTCTCCGAACTCTTCACGAGCTATAAATTTAGTTTTGATAGGTAGTTTGTGTTGTGCAAGTCTCATAGCTTCACGTGCTACATCTTCAGGAACACCTGCCATTTCAAACAATACTCTACCTGGTTTAATTACTGCTACCCAATATTCTGGAGCTCCTTTACCTGAACCCATACGAATACCGATAGGCTTCTTTGACACTGGCTTATCTGGGAAAACTTTGATCCAGATGTTACCGCCTCTTTTTATATATCTTGTCATTGCACGACGTGCTGCTTCTATTTGATTAGCTGTTAACCAACAAGAACCTAACGCTTGTATACCATAATCACCGTAAGTTAAAGTATTGCCTTTTAATGCTTTACCTTTCATTCTGCCTCTGTGAACTCTACGGTATTTTACTCTTTTAGGCATTAACATAGAATATTTCCTCCTCTCGAATTAGTTTTTAGCTGCTTGGGATTTACCTTTTCTGTTATTGTTTCTTCTTTTTCTGTTTTTGTCATTCTTTTTGTTTTTGTAAACAGGTAAATCTTCTTCTGTCATACCAGGTAACATTTCACCTTTGTATAACCAAACTTTAACACCAAGCTTACCATAAGTTGTGTCTGCTTCTGCAAATCCATAGTCGATTGCAGCTCTTAGAGTTTGAAGAGGAATAGTTCCTTCGCTGTATCCTTCGCTTCTTGCCATATCAGCTCCACCAAGTCTACCAGAAACCATAGTCTTAATACCCAAAGCTCCTGCTCTCATGCTTCTTTGCATTGTTTGTTTCATTGCACGTCTGAAAGAAATACGTCTTTCTAATTGTGATGCAATGTTTTCTGCAACTAATTGTGCATCTAAGTCTTGGAACTTAATTTCTTCTACATTTATGATTAAATTTTTACCTGTTAATTTTTCTAATTTATTCTTTAATTCTTCAACCCCAGCACCTTGACGGCCAATTACCATACCAGGTTTAGCTGTGTTGATAGTTACTTTAATTTTGTTTGATGCTCTTTCGATGGCTATACTGCTAATACCAGCGCTGAAAGATTCTTTTTTGATTAGTTCACGAATTTTGTGATCTTCTACTAAATAATCACCAAAATCTTTTTTGTCTGCAAACCATCTTGAATCCCAGTCTTTGATAACACCAACTCTTAATCCTTTAGGATTAACTTTTTGACCCATCAGACTCCTCCTTATAATTCTCTTTCTTCTACAACTACGCCAACATGACTTGATCTTTTAAGGATTGGATAAGCCATTCCTTTAGCTTTTGGTCTCCATCTTTTCATTACTGGAGCATTATTAGCGTATGCTTGTGATACAAAAAGATCTTCTCTGTTTAATCCAAAATTGTGTTCTGCGTTTGCAATTGCTGAATTTAGCACTTTTTCTAAAATTCTAGCACCTTTTTTAGGAGTGAATTTCAATATAGCAAGGGCTTCATCAACTTGTTTACCTCTAATTTCTTTGCATATAAAGTTAACTTTTAGAGGAGAAATACGTACATATTTCGCTATAGCTTTAGCTTGCATTGTCATACCTCCTTATATTAATTACGAACCTTACTCGTTTTTTCGTTTTTAATGTGACCTTTGTATGTTCTTGTAGGAACAAATTCTCCTAATTTATGACCAACCATATCGTCAGTAATATAAACAGGTACATGCTTTCTTCCATCGTGAACTGCAATTGTGTGACCTACGAAGTTAGGGAATATTGTAGAACGACGAGACCAAGTTTTAATAATCTTCTTTTCATCGTTTTTGTTAAGTTCTTCCACTTTCTTCATTAAGTGTTCATCGCAGAAAGGTCCTTTTTTAAGTGATCTACTCATTCTATCCCTCCGTTATTTCTTTCTTCTTCTTACAATGTACTTATTAGACTTTTTGTTTTTCTTACGAGTCTTAAGTCCAAGTGCTGGTTTACCCCATGGAGTTGAAGGAGCTGGTCTACCGATTGGTGCTCTACCTTCACCACCACCGTGAGGGTGATCTACTGGGTTCATTGCTGAACCTCTTACGTAAGGTCTCTTACCTAAGTGTCTGTTACGTCCAGCCTTACCAATTGTAACCAATTCGTGAGAGATATTTCCAACTTGACCTACAGTAGCTTTACAGTCAAGGTGAATTAATCTAAATTCTCCTGATGGTAATCTTAATTGAGCAAATTTACCTTCTTTAGCCATAAGTTGTGCTTCAGCACCAGCTGTTCTAACTAATTGAGCTCCTTTGCCAACTTTCATTTCGATGTTGTGAACTGTAGTACCTACTGGAATGTTTCTCAATGGAAGAGCATTACCAGGTACGATATCTACATCAGCACCACTTTCAACTACATCTCCAACTTTTAGTCCTTGTGGTTGGATGATGTATCTCTTTTCACCATCTTCGTATTGTAACAAAGCGATGTTTGCTGTTCTGTTTGGATCGTATTCGATTGATTTAACAACAGCTTTAATACCATCTTTGTTTCTTTTAAAATCTATAATTCTATATTTTCTCTTAGCTCCGCCGCCTCTGTGACGAGTAGTTACTCTACCATAAGAGTTTCTTCCGCCAGATTTGTTTAAGCTAACAGTTAATGATTTTTCAGGAGTAGTTTTTGTGATTTCATCAAATGATAAAACACTCATACCACGTACACCGGCAGAAGTCGGTTTATATTTTTTTATTGCCATGTTTTTACCCCCTTAATTACATTCCTTCGAAAAATTCAATTTCTTTTGAATCTTCTGTTAATGCAACTATAGCTTTCTTCCAATCAGATCTCTTACCACTGTGAGCGCCCATTCTTTTAACTTTTCCTTTAACGTTCATAGTGTTAACAGATTTTACTTTAACATCAAAAATCTTTTCGATAGCGTTTCTGACTTCTATTTTATTCGCATTTTTATCTACTTTGAATACATATTTCTTGTCTTCCATTTTTTCCATAGAATCTTCAGAAATAATTGGTTTCAAAATAATATCATATGGTGATTTCATTATTGAAACACCTCCTCAAGAATTTTAACAGCATCAGTTGTAATAACTAATGAGTTGTATTTCAAACAATCATATACATTGATTAATCTAGCTTCACAAATAGCTACATTTTCAATGTTTCTAAATGATCTGTAAAGTGTATCATCATTTTTATCAACAACTACTAAAGCTTTCTTGTCTGCTTTAATATTCTTTAATACTTCAACAGCTTTTTTAGTGCTAATAGCATCTAAGCTTAATTTATCTAAAACGATCATTTCATTGTCATTAACTTTGTCAGTTAATACTGATTTGATTGCAAGTCTTCTAACTTTCTTAGGAACAGCGTAGCTGTAATCTCTAGGTTTTGGAGCGAATACTACCCCACCACCTCTCCATTGTGGAGATCTGATAGATCCTTGTCTTGCTCTACCTGTACCTTTTTGTCTCCAAGGCTTCTTTCCTCCACCTCTTACCTCACTACGAGTTTTAGCAGATTGTGTGCCTTGTCTTTTATTAGCAAGTTGGTTTTTAACTACTTCGTAAACAACGTGCTCATTAACATCAACGCCGAAAATGGCTTCATTTAATTCTAATTCTCCAACATTTTCTCCTTGTTGGTTTAAAATTTGAACTTTAGGCATGTTTCATCCTCCTTCCTATTTTGACTTAATAGCTTCTCTAACAGTAACTACTCCACCTTTGTTTCCTGGAACAGCTCCCTTAATAAGAAGTAAGTTTCTTTCATTGTCAACTTTAACAATTTTCAAGTTTTGAACAGTTACACGGTCGTGACCCATCTTTCCAGAACCTTTACGTCCTTTGAAAACTCTTGCTGGATAAGATCCGGCACTTCTTGCACCTGCAACTCTGTGTGATTTAGAACCGTGTCCCATAGGTCCTCTTGAATAGTTGTGTCTAACTATTGCACCTTGAGTTCCCTTACCTTTTGAAATACCGATAACATCCACAACGTCTCCGTCTTTGAAAATATCTAATTTGATTTCATCGCCAAGGTTGAATTGTTCGTCATCATTAATTTTGAATTCTTGTAAGTGTTTCTTGAATGAAACGCCTGCTTTGCCAAAATGACCTCTCATTGGTTGGTTTACATGTTTTTCTTTCTTTTCAATGTAACCAACTTGAATTGCGTTATATCCTTCTTTTTCTTTAGTTTTGATTTGTGTAACAACCATTGGACCCGCTTCAATGACAGTTACTGGAACAACAGTACCATCTTCGTCGAAGATTTGAGTCATTCCGATTTTTTTACCTAAAATACTCTTCATTGAGTACACCTCCTATAGTGTGATATCCACATTAAAATTTACTTACAGCGGATTGCTTTACAATCATACTAAGATTAAAGTTTAATTTCGATATCTACGCCGGCAGGAAGGTTAAGTTTTTTAAGCGCTTCCAATGTCTTTGCGTTAGGATTAATGATATCGATTAATCTCTTATGTGTTCTTTGTTCGAATTGTTCTCTTGAGTCTTTGTACTTGTGAACAGCTCTTAAGATTGTAATAACTTCTTTTTCTGTTGGCAACGGAATAGGACCTGAAACTTTAACGTCAGTTCTCTTAGCTGCCTCAACGATTTTTTGAGCTGATTGATCGATTAATTCGTGATCATAAGCTCTTAGTCTGATTCTGATTTTTTGATTTGCCATTTAGGCACCTCCTCTAAATTTTTGAAGAAGCGTCTTGCTGGGTTATGTTCATACACCCTCCCGGGTGTACAGTGACCTAAAATTTAAAAAACTTTTTTAAAAAGTTTAACCCATCGCCCTAATCTTGTAGGACTTCTCGGTGAAAATTACCTCGGAAGATTAATCACGTTTCCCGAGCAACCTTCCACTTCTACGCTTACTAACTTTAGGCACAACTGGTATTATACATTGTCTATACTACAATGTCAACACTTTTTTGAAGTTTTTTTGTAAAATTTCAACATTTTTACGAAAAATTTGTTTCCTTCCTTATTATATAATAAATGGCTGTGAAATAAAATGAGTTTCGGGAGATTTTTTTATAGATTTTCGCTTGCTAAGCGTATCTCAAAAACAAAAATAATTTAGCACGAATATCTGTCTCCAAAAATAGACAAATTCAAAGCTTGTGAACCTAAAATCTCAAGTGCGAGCTTCGCTCTGGCACGAGTGAGATTTCTTAACGGTTCACTTCGATAGAATTTGTGCCTATTTTTTACGAATGATATTATTAGCTAAAATTATTTTTGTTTTTATTGCTAAGTAGTGGCGTCAGTAATTTTCGGTAACATTTTTCGTTTTAACTTGCGACAAATTTTCATCCAACAATTTTCGTTTTAACTTTCAACAAAGTGTTGTTAATAATTTTCTTAATATTTAGTGAATAATATTCTTTAAATCTGGGTATATAAAGTATATCAACAATTTAAGGAGGTGTTAGTATGGTAGAAGAAAAGAAATCAGTTGATTGGATGTCTCTTATTACAGGTATTTGTTTTATTATAGTTTCATTCATAGCTTTTAAAAATCCATATGCCAGCTTAGCGAGTCTGGTGATTTATTTTGGAATAATTGCAATTGTTAAAGGCGTAGGCGGAGTTTTAATTTATAAACAGATAAAAGATTTTACAAGACTGAACATAAAATTATTCTTTTGGATAAGCATAATAGATATAATACTTGGCCTCATTCTTGTTTTTAATGTCGAATCTGCTGTATTGATCATTCCGTATGTGTTCTCGATTTGGTTTATTATCGATTCAATCAACGATATTAGTTTCGGAAGATATCTAAGGTTTGTTCCAGGTGGACTTTACCATCTTAATATCATAATTAATATTATTACTTTAATTCTTGGAATTATGATGTTGTACAATCCTTTAAGAGCATCTTTTACGGTTGTATTTTTAATTGGAATGTATTTGACAATATCTGGCGTTAAATATATTGCATATGCTTTCAAACATGAGTATTAAAAAAATCGTCTCAAAATGATGTGTGCCATCTTTACCGGGTCATCCAGTAAGGATGGTACATATCAAAACGAGACGATTTTTTATATTTTAATGTTAACCCATTTACCTTGTCTAAATCTGATTGAATTGAACATGTATCTAGAGAATTGGTCGGAGAAGATTCCTAGCCATATTCCCACGATTCCCATTTCAAACACAGATACAAGGATGTATGTTACTACTGTCCTTATGATTGTTACACTTATGATTGAAGAGATTAATGTGTATTTTACATCACCTGCTGATCTCAAACATCCTCCGTAGATGATTTGTGAGATTTGTAGAAGGACTATTACTGTGATGAATCTTGCGATGATTTCTCCTGTTTCTATGATGGAGAGTTTGTCGAAGAACAAATGGAATATTCCTTTTCCAAATAACAACAATATCAAAGATAGTACAAGAGATATCATAAGTCCTATTCGTTGGCAGACTTTGCCGTAAATCTTGGCGTTTTCTTTCTTGCCAGCGCCAAGGCTTGATCCTGTTAGAACGACTGCTGCAACTTGCATCCCATCTGCGAACGAAAAACAAATACTTAGAAGATTCATTCCTACGTTGTGTGCTGCAAATGTGTCTGTTCCAAGTCCTGCTGCCATCAACGCTGTTGTCAAGAACCCTATTCTCATGGCTATATTTTCTACGAACAAATTGGTTCCAAGTTTTACGATACTTGTGAATACTTCAACTGTTGGCTTGATTTTCTTTTTGAAAATGTATTTGATTTGTACGAAACCATCTTTTCTGTAAAGCGATCTGATGCACATAATGCTACTTACGACTGTTCCAAGTACTGTCGCAAGAGCCGCTCCAGAAACTTCCATTTTTGGAAAACCAAAATTACCACCTATCAAGCAGTAATTGAAAAATATATTGACAATACTTGACACCAAGTTAGTTGTAAATGCAATTCTAGTGTTGCCCGATCCTCTTTGTGCTGCATTTATCGTCATACTCACCACGGAGAAAATCATTCCTCCCATGATTATTCTGAAATAATTCAGCGCATCAGTATGCGTGTCTGAGTTACTTCCTGCAAGTCTCAGAATGCTATCCGAAAAATACACCATCACAGTGCTTATAACAACCGTTAGCACAAGTCCCATGATAATCGCTGTGACAAGTATCCTGTTCGCTCCTTCTTTGTCCTCTTCTCCAAGACGTCTGGCAACTAAAGCCGACGTAGCGATGTTTATGGAGAAAAATATCGCCAATGCTATGAATTTGGGTTGTGTTGTAAGACCTACCGCTGCAACAGCAGAACTTCCAATCGAAGATACCATATAAGTGTCGATAATTCCCGCAAGTGCTATGAAAAAACTCTCCAACACCGACGGCCATGCGACCTCTATCGCTCTTCTGTAAAATTTCTTATTCTTCATCTAATCATCCATTCTAAAATTCAATCTAATTCAAATATCTAAAAATAAAAATATATATTACATCATACTACTAGCAAAAAATTAATACAAGTTAACGTATTTTAAATCTCACAGTTGAATGCTCTTCATTAGTGTCCACGATTTCAAATCCACATTTCAAAAACAAATTTAATGAATGATTGCTGATACCAATATTATCGTATAGTTCATCTATGTCTAATTTTTTTGCCAAATCAATCAAAAACATCAACGCTTTTTTCCCGTAGCCATTGTTTCTGTATTCATCTTTTACAATTAGACTGCAAATCCACCTATCATCTTCCTTATATATACAACATTCTCCGACAGGCTTGTTATGACCCATAATGTAATAGTAGAATCTGTCGTCAGAGTTTATCCATTTGTCATACCAGATTTGCCATTTGTTTTCTGAGAAATCAATAGCTCCGCCGTATTTTTCATTGAAACTCATCGTCTTTTCATCCGCTAATAATTCTTTTCTGAAATCCAATTCTTCAAATTCTGGAATCATAAAATCGCATTCATACTCATCATCAATCATGGAATACATGCAAGAATCTTCCACTCCTTGATTGTTGATTTCATATTTTCGAAGAATACCTTCGTATTTCATGTTGGCTTTCTTCATCACTTTGCCACTTGCTAAGTTTCTTACATCGTGTCTCGCTTCTACTCTAACGGCCGTTTTTTCTTCAAACAAATATTTTAGCATAATTTTCAAAGATTCTGTCATTATTCCACGTGACCAATAATCATGTGACAGGCAGTATCCAATGGAGTATGTTTTCGGTTTTCCTTTTTTTAAAGTTGCCGATATTCTACCTATGTTTTCATCATTTGCGTTGCAAATCGCAAAGTAAACATTCTTATCGTCATTTATCCATTGTTGTATAATTTTTTCTGATTCTTTTGCTGATGTGTGTGGATTCCACGACAGAAACTTCGTAACTTTGCTGTCGCTTGCCCAATTTTCAAACATTTTATCCGCATCATTAATTCTGAATTTTCTTAAAATTATTTTGTCAGTTTGTGTCATATTGCACCTCCTTTTTTATATAATATCATATTATTTTATTTACAAGGGTAATTGAACCAATGCAAACTCTAGAAATAATCTTTGTTAATGTTATAATAATATTGGAATAACAATTGGAGGTATTTATGGAAGATATTAGAAAACAAGTTTCAGAATATTACAGCAATATTACTACAGAAAAAGAAGGCAAAATGCAAACTCAAATCTGTAGTTGTTCGGATAGTATGCCACTTCATATCAAAAAAATAAGAGGAATGGTTAATCCTGAACTTTTGAAGAGATTTTACGGTTGTGGCTCTCCAATTCCATCAGCACTTGAAGGATGTACTGTGCTGGATTTGGGATGTGGAACAGGGGTCGATGTGTATGTCGCTTCTAAATTAGTCGGTGAAAACGGAAAAGTAATCGGCGTCGACATGACAGATGATCAATTGGATTTTGCCAGAAAATATCAAGACCAAATGGCTGAAAAATTTGGCTACAAGAAATCAAACGTAGAGTTAAAAAAAGGCTACATCGAAGATTTGAAATCATTGGGTATTGAAGATGAATCGGTAGATGTTGTCATCAGTAACTGCGTTATCAACCTTTCTCCATTCAAAGAAGAAGTGTTCAAAGAAGTGTGGAGAGTTTTGAAAAAAGGTGGAGAATTGTACTTCTCAGATATTTTTGCAGACAGAAGAGTTTCAGATGAAATCTACCAAAACCCTGTATTGCGTGGAGAATGCTTAGCAGGAGCAATGTATGTGGAAGATTTCAGAAGATTGTTGCACAAAATCGGCTGGGAAGATTTCAGATATACTAAAATCACTAAGGCACCAATCGAAAACAGAAAAATCGAAGAATTAGTTGGCAATGTGAACTTCACATCAAGAACTGTAAGAGCAGTGAAATTACCAGGAATTATCGAAGATAGATGCGAACAATACGGACAATTCATAACTTATCGTGGAGGTATTTTAGGTAGTGAACACTACTTCGACCTAGATGACCACCACAGATTCTATAAAGATTTGCCAATGGCAGTGTGTGGAAATAGCTGCGCAATGATCGAAGAAACTAGATTTAAAAAATACTTCGATGTCGTTGGAGATAGAACAAATCACTTCGGTTTATTCGATGGCTGTGACGGTCCAGGAAATGAATGTGATTGCGATGGAAACAGCGGTTCTTGTTGCTGCTAATTATAAAAATATAAGCTGTGAGATAGTCTCACAGCTTTTTTTATTTTTCGCTAGTATCACTCTTTAATATATTTAGTTGCTCTTCCACTACCTATTTGTTTAATTAATTGTGTGTCTTTTAATTCTTTCAAGGCTCTTTCAATCGTTCTTCGAGAAATATCTGGACAAAGCATAACAATATCAGACTTTGACAATGGTTTCAGAGTTTTTTCGAAAATCTTCATAATTCTCTCAGCAGATGTCAAGGATTTTTCTCCGATAAGTCTGAATCTTTCATCACATTCAACATATGCCTTGTAAATAACCGATAACATATATTTTACAAATGGCAACTCGTCATTATCTCCAGAATGCCAATTCTTGCTTGATGCTTGTAATTGTTCATAGTACATATCCTTAGTATCTTCAATTATCATTTCCAAGGAAATATATTTTCCTACAAAGAAACCATTTTTGTATAAAAGTAAAAGCGTCAGTAGCCTTGACATTCTACCATTTCCGTCATAAAAGGGATGAATACACAAAAAATCATGCACCACAGATGAAATTAATAACAATGGTGGTACTTTTAATTTTACGGCTTCATCATAAGCACTTATCATTTTATCGATATAATTTTCCGTTTCAAATGCAGACACTGGCTGAAACCTTATCTTTTTCTCTCCAAATGCATTTGTTTCCACAATGCTATTATCGATAGTTTTGAATTTCCCTTTATGACTTTCAGAAGAGTAATAATACAACCTACTATGAAGAGTCAAGATATTATTTTTCGTAAAGTCAATATTTGAATAATTTTCGTGGATAATATCCAACACTTCCCTATATCCATATATTTCTTCTTCATTTCTATTTCTAGGTTCACTTTTTTTCTTCATTAACTCTTCTAATCTACTATCATTTGTAGAAATTCCTTCGATTGCATTAGAAGATTTTGTTGACTGAATCTTCGCAACCTCCACCATCTTTTCAAGTACATCAGAAAAATTTGCCACATAAAGTTCCTGTTTGCCTTTATATTCGTAAATTTTTGATATCAAATCGTATATATTTGCAGGAATATTCAGATTTAATAATTTTGAATAATCAAATTCTCTCATACATTCTCACCATCTTTCTCGCCATTATACCATAAATGGCGTAGATAAATCAATATTGGCGAGATTAATCTCGCCATTTTCGTAAATTGGGCGTAGATAAATTGAAGGTGGCGAGATAAAAACTACGAGCCTTATCGCCCGTAGTTCTCATTATAAATTATCTGTACAATCCACCAACTGATTTTAAGTTAGCATTGATGATTTCCATTACTTTTTCGTAAGCTTCTGTTGATGACATTTCTACATTTTCAAGCGTTTTTCTTTCAGAAAATTCTACTATGTCCTCAGATGCTTTCTTTCCTACAGTTATTCTTAGCGGAATTCCTATTAGGTCACGGTCGTTGAATTTTACTCCTACTCTTTCTTTTCTGTCATCAAGTAGAACTTCTACCCCTTGAAGAAGTAATTTTTCGTAAAGTTTTTCTGCAAGAGTGTTTTGTTCTTCATCTTTTGTGTTAACAATTGTGATGATCACATGATATGGAGCTACAACTAATGGCCAAATCATTCCCTTGTCGTCGTGGTTTTGTTCTACAATTGCGCTGACACTTCTTGTAACACCAATTCCGTATGATCCCATCCAGAAGAATTGTTCTTTTCCATTTTCATCAAGGAATGTAGCATTCATGCTCTTGGAATATTTTTGTCCCAATTGGAAGATATTTCCAACTTCGATTCCTCTTTTGAATTTCAATGGAGATTTTGTTTCAGGATCGATATCCCCTTCTTCTACCATCAATAAATCTTCTACGATTTCTCCTTCGAAATCATCTCCATAGTTTACATTTTTGATGTGGTAGTTTTCTTCATTCGCTCCAACGACGAAGTTTTTCATTTGTGTAACTCTTGAGTCAATGATGATTCTTGAATCTAGTCCGATTGGTCCGGTAAATCCTGGTGAGCTGTTCAAAGCCAGGATGTCTTTTTCTTCCATCATTTCTATTTCGTGTTCTGGACATTTCAAATAACTTACAAGTTTGGACATGTTAAGTTCACGATCTCCTGGAATAAATACAATTACAGGTTTCCCTTCAACCATTAAATCGACTGCTTTCAAACAATGTGCAGGGTCGACTTTTAAGAAATCACTTACTTCTTCAATTGTTTTGCAGTTTGGTGTGAGGACTTTTTCTGATGGAAGTTTTTCTACATTTTCATCTTCAACTTTGTAATATACATAAGCTTTTTCGTCAGTCGCTGCGAAATCACTGTCATCGCTGTAGCAAATCACACCTTCACCTACATCACTAAGGGCGATAAATTCATGTGAACTGTTACCACCCATGGCACCGCTGTCTCCTGCTACGATTTTGTATTCCAAACCAAGTCTATTGAATACAACTTCATACGCTCTCCACATATTCATGTAAGCTTCACGCATCGCTTCTTCATCTACATCAAATGTGTAAGAGTCTTCCATCAAAAATTCTCTGGAACGGTTGATTCCAAATCTTGGTCTTTTTTCATCACGGTATTTTGTTTGGATTTGATAAATATTAAGTGGAAGTTGCTTGTAGCTTTTGATTTCACCTTTTACTAAATCTGTAAAATATTCTTCGGCTGTTGGTCCAAGGCAGAATTCACGATTATTTCTGTCTTGTAGCTTGAACATTTCCGGTCCAAATGTCTTCCATCTTCCAGATTCTTCCCAGATTTCACGAGGTTGAGTTATAGGCATGTGGATTTCTTGTGAACCGTAGTTGTCCATTTCTTCACGAACGATGTTTTCTACCTTTCTTACAATTCGATATCCCAATGGCAAATAACTGTACAATCCTGCTGCTGTTTTTCTAATCATGCCAGCTCTTAATAGAAGCTTGTGGCTTGCTATTTCTGCATCTTGTGGATCCTCTCTTAAAGTTGGCATATAAAATTTATTCATTCTCATAATTTACATGTTCCTTTCTTTGGTGTATTTAATATGTATCTAAAAAAAGATCCCCCGTCACGAAGACGAAGGATCGCTATACCACTTCTAGTTTGTTAGTTATAAGGTGACAACCCTATGATTTTGACATAATCTCCGAGTTAGGTTCATTCTATCGTAAATGAAAGTTTCCACCTTACACTTTCTCTCTGAAAAATCGTATAGAACTAGTATTCTCTTCATCGATACATTAGATTGTATCAGAATAGAGTGTTTTTGTAAAGATTACTATTTTATTTTTTCGACAATTCTTGATTTTGTTTCAAAGTTACTATCTGTTCCTGTGAATGAAGAATCTTTAACTGCCAAATCACTCATAGCGTCAATAATATCTTTGAATTTGTTCAAATCTTTTGTCTTGTTGGATAATTCATCAATTCCTTTTTCTTTGTATTCTTTTAGTTTGGAGCTGAATTCTTTTTGTCCAGAAGCAAGCTTGTCGCTACCTGATTTTAATTGTCCAGTTGATGAATCTAATTTTCCAAGTCCATCATTTAACATATTGATTGCATTGCTCATTGGAATGATGGCTTTTTCATTGATTTGTGACAATGAAGATAAAAGAGCTGATTGTTTGTTGAATTCTTGTAATCCACCAGATAATTTTGATGAGCCTTCAACTAACGCACTTGAATTCTTATCCAATTCTTTTATTCCATTCAAAAGCATTGCCATTGCTTTTTCGTTTTGCAATGTTCCTTCTTTTAATGTTTGTGATCCACCTTTGATTTGACCTGTTGCATCGTCAAGTTTGTCGATGGAATCTTTCAATGTTGATAATCCGTCTGCGCCATTCAATGCGCCACCCATTTGTCCTAATCCTTGAGATAATTGGTTGGAAGAATCTACAAGTTTTGCTTTTGATTGATTCATAGCAGCTGATGTTCTCATAAGTGCATTGGATAAATCAGCGTTTCCTTGTGATAATGCACTTGAACTTTGTGCTAGTTGTGCCAATGCTGCTTGTAGTTTTTGTTGCCCAGCATTTTGTGAACCAGCATTTCTAATGGATTCTGCTTGAACGTACATTACATTTTTTTGTGCTTGAAGATATGCAATTGTGTCGTTAAGTTGTCCTTCTTCATTTTTTGCTTGTAATTGTTGGATTGCATTGTTCAATCCTTCTGCTGAGCTTTCAAGTCCACGTGCGATTTTTTCTGCACTTGCACTACCATCAGCACCACCTGCAAGTTGTGCAACTTGTTGTAATTTTTCGTTGAATTGTGCGCTTGAATCTTTTAATTGTTGTGATTTTCCAGAAATTTGTTCAACTGTATCTGCTAATTGACCATAACTTCCTGCCAAGCCATTCAATCCGTTTGATAATTGTGATGATTTTTCAAGTAGTTGGTCTTTTTGTGCAGTCATTTCTTTCATATTTTCAGTTCCAGCTCTTAATTGTGAAGTCGCATCTTTTAATTTGCCAACTCCATTGTCCAAATCAGTCGCACCTTTGGCTAATTTTTCGGATCCTGCTTTGATTTTAGCTGTGTTTTCTTTGATTTTTCCAACTGCAGCTGTGTAGTCAGAAATTCCGTTGTACAATTTCAAGCTACCGTCATTCATTTGAGCTACATATCCTTGGATAGGACCTACTTTTGATTGTATTCCTGAGAATTTGCCTTGCATTTGTTGTGTAGATGATGCAAGTTTTTGTGAACCTGAGTGAAGTTTTGTAACTCCTGTTTGCATTTGTGAAATTCCTGAGTTTAGTTTGTCTTGTCCTTCAGATAATTTAACTGATGCATCTACAAGTTTTTGTGAATTATCTTGTAATTCTTTAACACCGTTTTGAAGTTTATCCAATGAGTCGATGTTTTTCTTTTCTTGGAAAAATTCGTTAGTGATTACAGAATAGATTTCTACTGGTTTGTAATCCTTGATGTCCATTTCAACTGAAACTTCGTCCTTGAATTTGTCCAAATTTTTGTCTTCTACAATCCCTCTCAAGTTTTGTTTCATACCTGGTGTCATAACTGTAGTTACTATTTCGTTCTTGCCGTCTTTTACAACTTTGATATCATCTGATGATACGTTGTTTACTTTTTCATCATCAAATGTCATCGCTGCTACAACGACATATGGTGAATATACATTTCTTGATTGTCCGTCAATTGTTTTGGCTTCGTATCTGTTATTTTTAGAAGTAATTACAATCTTCAAATGACCAGATTTCCCTTCTAATTCAGAAGCTTTCATTTCTTTTCCATCTAAGAAGTATTTTACAGATACATCCACTGGAAGTTTTTTGTCAGTGTCACCTTTGTAGTAGATGTCTTTTTTGTTTTCATCTAATTTCAAATATCCGTTTTCAGATTTTAGTTCTTTGTCTGTTTTTAAATCTTTTACATTTGTCAAATTAGATTTGTCGTTTGCTTTTATATTTTTATCTGAATTTAACCACACAGAAACTGATTTGTCTTTGATTTCGTTACCTTCTACTGTTACATAAACTGTTTCTGATTTTTTGATTAAATCTTGTTGTTCTGCAAATGAAAGATTAGCAAATGTAATTGAAGATATCAAAGTTAATGCTAACACTTTTTCGATATTTTTTTTCATTATTTATTCTCCTTTACGCTAAGTTCTTAGTTGTTTTCTTGATAAATGGGAATGTAATACTCAACAATGCTGGTAATAAAATGATGATTACAAGCATGCTGATTATCGCTCCTCTAGCCAATAAAGTACAAATTGTGGATACTATTTCCATTTTTGAATAAATTCCTACACCAACTGTTGCTGCCATGAATGATAAGGCACTTGTAACAATTGATTTGGATGTTTCTTTTACTGAAACTTTTAAAGCCTCGTTTACATTCTTGCGCTTACTGTATTCGTATAGGAATCGGTCTGTCATCAATATAGAATAATCTATCGTAGATCCCAATTGGATTACTCCGATTACTATCGATGTGATAAACGGAATTGTTTGATTGAAGTAGAATGGGATTGCCATGTTGATTTGAATTGCAAGTTCTATTGCAGCTATCAAAACAACTGGAATTCCAAATGATTTGAATGATATCGCAATGATTAAAAATACCGCAATCAATGATGCTATGTTAACCATCTTGAAGTCTTGGTCAGAAATATCTGTCAAATCGTCTGTTAGAACTGCTTCACCTGTCAAATATCCGTCCTTGTCGTGTTTTGCAATTACATCACGCATTTGTTCGATTTGTTTGTTAACCTCCTCAGATGCTGTTTGGTATTTTGAATTAACCATAAGCATTTCGTAGCCATCTTTTACGAAGTTATCTCTTAGTTTGTCCGGTAAGAATGTAGCAGGAATTGTAACCCCTGTGATGGAATTCGTTCCAACAACTGAATTAATACCGTCAATTTTTTTCAATTCATCTATCATAGAACTCATAGCAGTATTAGATAAATCGTCCTTTACAACGATGAAGTGTGTACTTGCCATGTTATAGTCTTTTTTCATTTTATTAAGTGATACTATTGAATCCAAATCTTGTGGCAATGATCTATCCAAGTTGTAATACAATTTTGTGTTAACTGAACCGTAAATTGCTGGAATGAATAAAACCACAAACACAATTGCCAACACTTTTCTTTTGTCGACAACAAAATTTGGTAATTTATTGAATTCTGGAAGTAATACCTTGTGATTGTACTTGTCCACAGCTTTTTCTGTAAGAAGTAACATTGGTGGAAGAACTATCAAAGTAGATAAAAGTCCGATGAAGACACCTTTACTCATTACAAGTCCAATGTCTTTGCCCAAAGACAATCTCATCAATACTAAAACCAAGAACCCTGCAAATGTCGTAAGTGAAGATGAGAATAACGATGAGAATGTCGCCTCAATAGCTTTTGCCATTGCTATAGCATGTGAATCTCTCTTCTTCTTTTCAGCTGCATACCTGTGATACAAGAAAATCGAATAATCCATCGTAACAGCAAGTTGCAACACAGCCGCTATCGCCTTGGTAATATAAGATATTTGTCCTAAGAATATATTAGTCCCAAAATTATAAATAACAGCATATCCTATATTCAACATGAACACGAATGGAATAACAGTAGACTCATTAGTCAAACTCAACACCACAAGTCCAAGTGCCACAGCAAGCATTACATAAATTGGCGTTTCCTTGTCAATCAAATCCTTCGTATCTTTTACAAGAGCACTAATACCGCTCAAATATTTTTGTTTCGATTCGATTTTTTTGATTTGTTCTATAGCCTTCATAGTTCTGATTGAAGATGAGGATTCGCTAAATTTAACCATCATCAACGTACTATCTTTTGCGTAGAACACATCTCTAATATCGTCTGGCAAAAATTCGTTGGGAACAGTCGGCCCAATAATCGAAGTCTTGGAGATAACATCCTCAACCCCGTCGATTTTTTGCACTTCTTCTCTTAATTTCTCGGCATCGTTGTCTGTGCCTTTTAAAATTAACATCCCAGTAGCTGCATTTTTGAAATCTTTGTCCAAAATTGTTTGGCCTTGAGTTGATTTCAAATCACTTGGCAAATAAGACAAAATATCGTAGTTGATAGTAGTCGCCTTATAACCAATTATTGATGGAATCAACAACAAAGTCATAACCAAAAGCACTAACTTAGGATGATTAGCTATAAATTCTGAAAATTTCTTCATGTAAAATCACCCTTATCTATTTAAAATTTGTTTAATCACCTCAACCAAAACAGACTTCATTTCATCAATCGATAAAATAGAATCATTTCTGATTGCAAGCTTACAAGTCGAAATCACAGTTTCGATAGTCAAAGACAGAATATACAGTTTTTGTGAATCGGAATATTCCTTAGAAAACAACTGTGAATACTTGTTTAAAATGTATTTCAGTGTAGTGTCTGTTTCAGCAAACCTCTTGTCATTTTCGACCCTGGCATACAATGCCCAGTTCAGATTGCTCGCAACAAGTTCAAACTCAAAAGGATTCGCAATGTAATAATCAATAATATAATTCAAAAAACTAATAAATCTTTCAACGTGATCCTCTTGGTCGCACTTTTTCTCAGTCTCTACAACCAAATCCGTAACCTTTGACAGGACTATTTGTTCCTTCAAATCATCCTTATCCTTAAAATACGAATAAAAAGTTCCCAAACCCAAATCAGTGTTACTCATAATATCTCTGATAGTCGTCTTGTCGACTCCTTTTTTTTCAAACATTTTAATCGCAGATTGGGATATTTTTAATTTAGTATCCTTTTTCTTTTCATCCAAATAAGACACAATTAACCTCCTTTCCTTCATTGAACATCGTTCATTTCTTTCGACGTTTTATATTGTACCACTTTTTTGAACCATGTTCAACATTTTTCTTAAATTTTTTTATTTTTATTTTTTTACTTTTAAACATTGATAATTCAACATTTGTTTTGTGAATTTTGTTTTTGTTCGATGGTTTTCAGTTTCACAAAAATGATTTTTTTGAAAAATTTTAACATTTTTTTCGAAAAATTTTTTCATTTTTTATCGTGTGTTAATTGCAAAATTGGGCAAAAAAATTCCGTGAAAATAATCTCACGGAATAATTTATTTAAATTCTATTTTATATTCATAATGAAATCTCTTTTTTCCATAATTTCTTCTGTTTTTGGTCCATAAGAAACGTAAGAGATTTCTGTGTCTAATTCTTTTTCGATAAATGTCATGTATTTCAAGAAGTTTACTTCAAACACATCGTTCCAACCGTCAAATTCTTTGTAGATTGGTTTTGCTTTTTTGAAATCATTTGAAATGAATGGCATTTTTTGTTCAATTCCATCTATTTCATATCCAACGCATACTTTTACTTTGTCGTATCCGTTTAATACGTCTGCTTTTGTCATGACAATTGAGTTGATTTTGCTCTTTTTGATTGCATAACGAAGTTGTGCAAGGTCAATCCAACCTACACGTCTATTTCTTCCAGTTGTAGCTCCGAATTCATTGCCTAATTTTCTAAGCTTGTCAGCTTCTTCATCGAACAATTCTGTTGGGAATTCTCCTTCTCCAACTCTGGATGTGTATGCTTTTACAACTCCCATGATTGTGTCATCATCAGTCAATGTAACATCTGCTGCTGATGCGCTGTAAGCAGTTGTTGTGCTTGATGTAACGTATGGGTATGTTCCTGAGTCTAAGTCAAGCATGATTCCTTGTGCACCTTCGAAAAGAACTTTTTTGTTTTTGATTTCATCTTCGATTTCAGATGCTGATGTGAATGTAACGCCCAATTTTAATAATTGGTCGAATTTGTCAAGCAAATAATTTACTGTTTCGTCGACATCGATGTGCATTTTGCCTTCGTAGATGTTGTTTTTCAAATAAACTATTTCTTCAACGCGTTCTCTTAACAATTCATCGTCAAACAAATCAATAATTCTAACGTTTTGTCTAGCAGCTTTGTCTTGATAAGCAGGTCCGATACCTCTTTTTGTAGTTCCGATAGGATTTTTTCTCATAGATTCCAACAATCCATCTTCTTCTTTGTGGTAAGGTAGAACGATAAATGTTTCTACATCGACCATGAATCTCTTGGAAATTCCTGGGAAATCAGCTTCCAAAACTTTCAACTCTTCAATCATTTGTTCTAATTCGATTACCATTCCTTTTGCCAAGAATCCCTTAGAATCTGTGTCAAAAGTTATTGATGGTAGTAAATGATGTACGTACTTTTTGTCTTTAAAATAAATAGTATGTCCTGCGTTGGCACCACCAGAAGATCTTACAATAATATCATTAAATTTGGAAAAGTAATTTACAACCTTTCCCTTACCTTCGTCTCCCCATTGTGCACCAATTATCGCTAATTTATTCATAACAACTTCCTTTCAAATTATTAGATTCATTTAACTGTTAAGTTAACTACAAATCACAACTACTAATTATACCATATTCCCACATTTAAAAATAGTGTAAAACAGGTAATTTGACTGATTTGTTATTTTGAATTATTCTTTCATTTATATTATACACCAAGTTATATCTAATTCTGATACCAACAAAAAAGTCCTCACCAAATCTCTACCAAAATCTAATGAGAACTTCTGAAAAGTCACTGATAAGAATATTTCAATTTGCTATTAAATCATATTAAAATTACGAAAATTACGTAAAAAATTACCAGCACGGAAATTGATCCAATTTTTAACTTTTTTGATGTTTCCGACAAAAATGTATCTGCGGCTAAACTAAAAATATTAATTCCCACTAAAAGAATCAATGTGATTTTTGATATTTCAATATTTTTCTTGTTAACTATAAACATTAAAATTAATGTTATCAAATAAACTAATTTGCTTATTGTAGATAAGTACTTGCTTTTCATTCTTCTCCTTCTTGATAGTGAATATTCTTATCAGTTTTATTTTATATTTTCTATCCAGAATTGTCAATAAAAAAACTAGCTATTTCTAGCTAGATTTTTCTAATACTCTCTTTTAATAATATTCACGATTTCTTTCTTGTAATCGTCTGTGTTTGGATATCCAACGATGAAATATCCCTTGTCTTTAACTTGGCCGACTATCATTTGGTTTCTGTACAATTTGTTCTCTCCAGTTCCCAAATACCTCATATCTGTGACAAATCCGATGATAATTCTTTTCTTGTCAGTTAATTTGTATTCTTCTTCGTAATCTTTCATCACAGAAAAAGCCATGATTTCTCCTGCAACACCATCGTCAATCGACAATCCATCAAGACACGCTATTAGAACGTCTGCTTCTTTTAACTTCGCCATGTCATTTCTTGCGATGTCGATGTCTGTAATTGTAGCATCATTATCTTTTTTGTTGTTTATCGAATCATTTCGTTGTGGCACATACAAATCAATGTCCACTTCTTTTTCTATAAATCTCGCCAAATCTTCAGTCCAACGAAACATAGCGTCGTTGAAGAAATGCGATGCAAAATATCCTTTCATTTTTCACCTCAATTAATTTTATCATAATAATTTACCTAAATTATATACCAAATGCACTTTAAATCCACACCAGCATTTTATTATATAGATAACAAGGAGGAGCTTATGATTAAATTAAATAACGTTAAAGTTCAATACAAAGACAATATTGCTGTTGATATTAAAGATGAAATCGTCCTAGAAGATGCTCATAAAATAGGAATTATTGGATCAAATGGTGCCGGAAAATCCACGTTAATTAAGGCAATTTTGGGATTAGTTAATTATAGTGGAAGCATTTCAAGTGATATACCCAAAGAAAAAATTGCAGTTCACATGCAGTTTAACAATTATTCAGAAACGGTAAAAACAAAAGATATTATTCAAATGATTACTAATAAAAAAATAGAATCAGATGAAAATTTGATGGATTTAATAAAGTATTTCGATTTCGAAAAATTGCTTCACAAATCATTTAAAAAATTATCTGGTGGAGAAAAACAAAAACTCACTTTGATTTTGGTTATGTGGCAAAATTCTCCAGTCACTATATTTGATGAGGTAACAACAGGGCTAGATTTTGTGAGTCGACAATCATTAATGGAAAAAATAGTAGAATACTACAAAGACAAGTCAACAACAATTCTCATGGTTAGTCATTATTATCAAGAATTAGAGGATATTTGTGACAAGTTGTTGTATTTACATGAAGGAAAAGTTCTTTTCTATGGAAAAAAAAGAGAGATGTTCTTAAAGTACTGTACAAGTTCAGTTATTCTAACCGAAAAAAACAACATAACAGAATCACTTATACCAAAAGATATAAGATTAGAAGCAATGGAAAACAAAATAGCTGCAGGATTTAATGATATAAATACAGAGAAAAAATTGATATCCACTCTTGTGGATAATAATCAACAATTCGAACGTTTGAATGATTCTATTGAACTTACAGTTCTTAATGCATTGAAGAAGGAAGGAGCAAAATAATGAACAAATACATTTTTAAATTTGAGACAAAGTTACTTTTACAAAACTTTGCAGGTTTATTTTTCGGAATGGTATTTCCAATATTGATGTCGTTTCTAATAATATCGGGACTCAAAGATATTCCTGCATCTCTCATTGATGAGGTAAAAAGAAGCATAGTTTTAACTATTAGTATTATAAGCCCACTTTCTATATTCTTAGTTGGATTATCAGCATTATTTGCTAAAGATTTGGAAGAAGGTGTATATGATAGGCTAGACTTGTTTTCAATTAATCATTTATCAATGGCAAAATACAAATTTATAGTCTATTATTTATTCTGGACTGTTTGTAATATTTTTTATTTTGGGGTTATGAAATACGCTTTAGGTGTTAATATTCCTTTAATATCAATAATAAAACACACAGGATTTGTAACTTTGATTGCTGTTGCTTCTTTTTTTATCGGATATTCTATTTGCATATTCTTTAAAAAATTCTCTATTTCTTTTTCCCTTTCAATGGGAATATACTTTTTGAGTATGATACTTGGAGGAATGATGGGGATTCAAGTAGAGGATATGCCAAAAGGAATCAAGAAGATTGCACAATTAATTCCAATTAGTCACTTTTCTTCTATAGAATATGTGAATGAAGTAGCAAAAGGAGCAAAATTAAACTATTCATTCTTTCAATCTTTAATCGTATTAGTCTTATTATCATTAGTATTATTTACTATATCTATTTACAAAAACAAACGCAAATCGAACTAACAACTACATTTTTTATCAACTTATTATATAATTATTGTAGGATGTGATGGTATGAAAAAAATATTCTTTTTAGAAGACGAATTGCAAATAAGAGAGATTTTAACCGAATACATGAAAATAGCTGGATTTGATGTGTGTCAAAGTTCAAATGGCGATGAAGCGATTAAAATTTTGAGTAATAATAGTTTTGATGCTATCATCCTAGATATTATGGTCGAAGGAGAAAACAGCGGAATAGATGTATTAAGGTTTATACGAAATACTCCGTCTATATCAAACTCAAACGTATTGATGCTGACTGCTCTTGACGATTTAAATACTCAAATTAGTGCTTTTGATCTGTATTGTGACGATTATATTGTCAAGCCAGTTCAGCCAATACTATTGATTAAAAAACTAGAAATGATAATGAAAAGAAGAAGTTTTTCACAAAACACTTCACAGGTGGGATTATCGTTAGATGAAGAAGGTTTTCGCGTATTATACAATGGAATGGATTTGAAATTAACAGTGACAGAGTTTCAAATTATGTCGTTGTTTCTAAACAATCCAACAAAAGTATTTTCAAGAGAAAATCTCATTAATTCTCTCTACAACACAGATTTTTATGGAAGCAGTAGAACTATAGATTCCCACATAAAAAATTTGAGGAAAAAACTACCCAAAGACTTTATTAAAACAGTTATAGGAGCGGGGTATAAGTTAAATGAAGAAGCCTAAATTAAATATTTCATCAAAAAATTTTCTCTATAATATCATCCTCACTCTCTTGATATGTACTATTATATTTTCCTATATGGCTTTTTATATGCCCAATGTATACTTAGAAAAAAAAATAGAATCAGCAGAGAATATTGCATCATCAGTTCATGATTCATTTATAAAAAACAAAAATTACAATAATCTAAATGAAATCGCAAAAGAGGGTATGTATTCATATTTTATTCCTAAAGGAAAAGATAAAGTTGTGTTTTCAGGTCTGCGATTTAATTTAAGTATGACAATTAAAAATGAAAATATAAAAAAACTTTTACGCTCTCTTGAAACCGATGAGTTCAAAGAGATAAATTCTAAAAATTCTGAAAGATTAATAAACCCTTTAATAAAAGAAGCAAAAAAAGAACTAGAAAAATACGTTATAATTGATAGTTACAGTAATATCAGTAATGTATCAAAAGACACTTTTAGTATTAAAAGAAAGAATAATTCAATACTAATTAAAGCAGAGTCCAAAACAAAAGATTCTATCGCCACTAATCTTATTTTAATATCAAAACATTCTGAAGGAACTTATGTTTCTATATATCCTTATATATTTAACAGCATTTCCGATATAAAATCTACTGTGATTTCTGCATTTCCTGTGATTTTCTTGCTTATAGTAATGATAGTGTTCTTACTAAATAAAATCTACTCAAAATCAATAACACAACCAATTCTAAAGATGAATAATTTCACTAAAGTATCCAAAAACCAAAAAAACGCCAAATATGATTTGGAAATTCATACTAACGATGAGATCGAAGAACTTTCTAATAACTTGAAATTACTGTACGAAACACTAACTGAGAATTATAAAATATTAGAAAAAAACACGAAGAAAAAAGAAATCTTCATCAAATCTACATCTCACGAATTGAAGACACCTCTTCAAACTGCTATTTTATTGAATGATAGTATGATTGAAAAAATAGGAAAATACGAAGATACCGACAAGTACTTGCCAGAACTTAGGAAAAAATTATACCAAATTCAAATTCTAATAGATGATTTATTATTCATGAATAAAATTGATGAAAATCCGATAATGGAAAATTTGAAATTATCAGAGATAATGAAAGAATCCGTTAAAAATCATCATGATTTAATAGCTGAGAAAAATTTGAAATTAACGATTAAAGGAGAAAAATCCGACATAGTAGATTATGACCATTTCAGAATAATTTTTGATAACTTACTAAAAAACGCAATAGAGTACACAGATTCCGGAGGAAACATAATATGCGATTTTAATGATGTTATTGAGATTTCAAACAATCCTACAACTGTAGATAAAAATCTTTTAAATAAAATCACACACCCTTTCGTATCATCCACAAAAAATAAATCTAAAGGAATTGGAATGTATATCGTCGAAAACTTACTTGAAGATATGAATTATAAAATTAAAATAGTGTATTCAAACGAAACATTCACTGTGAAAATTTTAAAAACCAATTAATCTCGTAATCATTAACGAAAATATTAACTATGAGCTCAAATAATTGAAACAATGTGTTTATATGTGGTATCATAAAAATATATTTTAGGAGGTTCTCAATATGGAAAATTTAGATTTTTTACAAGAAATTTTAATGACTTCTTCTCCATCTGGCGACACTAAAGTCGTTATGGAAAAAGTTAGAAAAAAATTCGAAGAATTAGGAAAAGTTGAAATCAACTTCACTAACAAAGGTGCAATGGTTGTTACTCTTCGTGGCGAAACTGACGAAAAACAATCTACATTTGCAGCTCACGTGGATACATTGGGATTAATGGTTAAAGAAATCAAACCTAACGGAAGATTAAAAACATTCTTAGTAGGTGGATACGCATACAACTCTGTTGAAAATGAATACGTAACTATCTCTACAATGTCTGGCAAAAAATACACTGGAACATGCTTAAACGACAAACAATCAGTTCACGTTTACGGCCCAGAAACTAAAAGCAACGAAAGAAACGCCAAGACAATGGAAATCAGAATCGACGAAAAGATAGAATCAGCTGAAGATGTAAAAAAACTTGGAATTAACGTCGGTGATTTTATATATTTAGATTCAAGAACACAATTAACAGAAAGTGGATTTGTAAAATCAAGACACTTAGACGACAAAGCTTGCGTATACGTATTATATGAAACAGTAAGATATTTTGTAGAAAACAACATCACTCCAAAACACACACTTAACTTCTTCATCTCAAACTACGAAGAAGTTGGCCACGGTGCATGTTATGGAATCCCAGAAGAAACTGACGAATTCATCGTTGTTGACATGGCCGCTCCTGGAGACGGACAAACATCTTCTGAATTTAAAACAACTATCTGTGCAGCAGATTCTTCAGGCCCTTACGATTTGGAATTAAAAGAAAGATTAGTTAGAATTTGTGAAGAAAATAATATTCCTCACGCAGTTGACATCTATCCATTCTACAGTTCAGACGGATCAGCAGCATTAGAAGCAGGATATAATTTGAGAGTAGCTTTGATTGGCCCTGGAGTTGATGCATCACACGCAATGGAAAGAACTCACCAAGAAGGATTACAAGCATCTATCGATTTGTGTATTAAATACATCGAAGATAAGAAATAAATTGAACTTAATTAGCCGAATAATTCGGCTAATTTTTTTGTGTAATTAGCTTTATTGTACTAAATTTCTTTGTAATCATCAATATGCATTATCAATTTTTTCAAAAATTTTCCCAAAAATTTAAAATGCTTTCTGTTTTCTTTCGGGAAAATCGCAGGAAAACATTGAGTAACTGGGAAATTTTTATTTTTCTTAGAAAACTTGAACATATCAACATTTGTTTTCCTAAAAAAATATTTATCGAATAAAAATAAGCCTCCTGTGAAAACGGTACTCACAAAAATCATTCGTTTTCCTAATTTTTCTTTACAAAAATTTTTCAAAAAACTTTGAAAAAGTGCTTGACACAGCTGTTTTATGGTTATATAATACTTAATGCAATGAGGGATATGAAATGAATTATCATTTGGATATCCTATGAATATTAAACTCGATAATTTCTGTTCGGTGAATATTCATTTATTATCGAATGGAAAATAACATATAAATATTAAATGAGGGGGAACTAAAATGATTAAGAATAACAGAAAATATTTAGATTTTGCAAAGAAAACATCTCTTGGTTTGAACACAAATATGTCTTCAATGACATTCGCAAGTGTCGATCATTTTAACGAAAGATTCTCTCCATTGTTTGGATCAAGAAGAATCTTCAAAAACAGAAAAAACGCATAGGGGGTAAAATTTATGAGAAAAAATATTATTAGAAAAAGTTCACAAATTAGTTTTAACACAAGCATGGCGAGCATGAATTTTGCTCAAGCGGATAATTTATACGAAAGAATGACACCATTATTTGGTTCAAGAAAATTAAAGAAGAACAAAAAACAAGCGTAATAA
Organism: Finegoldia sp.; assembly: GCF_046991905.1. Classification (NCBI taxonomy): domain Bacteria; kingdom Bacillati; phylum Bacillota; class Tissierellia; order Tissierellales; family Peptoniphilaceae; genus Finegoldia; species Finegoldia sp. The sequence continues at coordinate 38,570 of NZ_JBKWZF010000010.1, forward strand.
CTAAACAAATTAAACAAATAATAACATCTTAAACGAGTAATAAACAATTAATAAGGGGGAAAATAATATGTTCACAAAAACAACACAAAAACAAATCAGAAATTTCGGTAAAAACTGTACAGTAAGCTTAAGCTCAAACATGGCAAGTATGAATTTTGCACAAATGAATGACTTCTACGAAAGAGTTAATCCTCTTTTCAATTCTGAAAGAAAATCAAGAAAGAGCAGAAAACAAGCTTAGTTAAATAATTCAATTCCAGATTAAGATATTGAGAAAATCCAATCTGTTAACGTATCAAATTTATTTGACGTTTAAATTTAAAATCCAACTTCTACATGAAGTTGGATTTTTTTGATTTATAGATTTTTTGATAAAATATCGCAGATTCTTTCTGATGCGTGGCCATCTCCGTAAGGGTTTGTGGCTTCACTCATTTTGTCGTATTCATTTTTGTCGAAAAGAAGCTTTGTCATTTCGTTGTAAATGTCTTCTTCGCAAAGTCCGGTTAATTTTAGTGTTCCTGCCTCTACCCCTTCTGGTCTTTCTGTTGTGTCTCTCATTACCAAGACTGGCTTTCCAAGTGCTGGGGCTTCTTCTTGAATTCCTCCTGAATCTGTCATTACGAAGAATGATTGTTTCATGAAGTTGTGAAAATCAACTACGTTCAATGGTTCGATGAGTTTTATTCTAGGGTGATTGTCAAATACTTCGTTTGCGATTTCTCGTACTTTTGGATTCAAATGTATCGGATAAATCACATATATATCTTCGTTTTCGTTGACAACTCTTTTGATTGCTCTGAAGGAATTCTTCATGGATTCTCCCAAGTTTTCCCTTCTGTGCATTGTTAGAAGAATCATTTTTTTGTCTTCAATCAAATTTTCGTTAGAATAATTGTCGCGGACTGTTGTTTGAAGTGCGTCTATTACTGTATTTCCCGTTACGAAAACTTTGGATTCGTCTTTGTTTTCTCGTAGCAAGTTATCCCTTGCAGTTGTAGTCGGCGCGAAGTGGAAATCTGCCAACGATCCTATTGCTTGTCTGTTGAATTCTTCTGGATATGGAGAGTATTTGTTGTATGTTCTCAGTCCAGCTTCCACATGACCTACAGGTATTCTCAAATAGAATGCAGCAAGTCCTGCAACAAAACTTGTCGAAGTATCTCCATGAACCAAAACAATGTCTGGTTTTTCTTCTTCTAATATAGATTTTATTTTGTCCAAAATAGTTGTGGTAACATCGAACAAGCTTTGTCCTTTTTTCATGATAGCCAAGTTGTAGTCTTCTTTGATTTCAAAAACGTCCAATACTTGACGTAGCATTTCTTTGTGTTGTCCAGTTACAAGCACACAAACTTCGAATTCGTCTCTTTTTTTGAGTTCTTTTACAAGTGGACACATTTTAATCGCTTCTGGTCTTGTCCCAAAAACCACCATTACTTTTTTCATTTTTTACCTCTTTTTAAAAAAAGGCGCTGCAAATTTAGCGCCCTTTGATTTGTTTTATAATTTGTAGAAATTGTATTTGTTATCAACATCGATGTTTCTTGTATCAAGTACAACTTTGTCTTTTAACACATCCATGTTTTCTCTGATTTCGTCGTGACCAATCATCACGATTACAAAATCAACATCGTCTAAGAATTTGTTCAAATCGTGGTATTGATTTTCCACAACTTCTCTTTTTACCATTGGATCATAAACTTTTAGTCCATCTCCCAAATGTTCTTTTTGATGTTGTAACAATTGAAGTGTTGGAGATTCTCTGACATCGTCTACGTTTTCTTTGTAAGTCAATCCGTAAATACCAACTCTTGAAAAATCTTTTAAGTTGTTTTCTTTCATGATATTGTAAGCTCTTTTAAGAACATATTCTGGCATTGAATCGTTGATTTGACGAGCTTTGTAGATTATTTCAGTAAGAAGTGGATAATCTCCAACTAAAAACCATGGGTCGACAGAAATACAGTGTCCGCCTACACCAGGTCCTGGTGAAAGAATGTTAACTCTTGGGTGTTTGTTGGAAATTCTGATAACTTCGTTGACATCTAATCCACCTTGACGGCAAATCTTAGCCAATTCGTTTGCGAATGCAATGTTGATATCTCTAAATGTATTTTCAACAACCTTTGTCATTTCAGCTGTTTTTATATTAGTTAGATTGATTTCACCTTTGCAGAAAGTTGAGTAAACTTGTTTAACTTTTTCGCCGTATTTTGGATCGTCAGCACCGATTGTTCTAGCGTTGTGTTCCAATTCGTAAACCATGTTACCTGGGATAATTCTTTCTGGAGCGTGAACCAAGTTTAATTTCTTGCCTGATTTTTCCATGTATTCTTCTACAACAGGTCTTACGTAAGTGTCGATAGCTCCCGGTGAAACTGTTGATTCAACAACTATAATCGCATCTTCTTCTGCAGGTTCCAACACTGATTCTACAGCTTTCACTACATAGGAACAATCCAATTTCTTAGATACAGGATCGTAAGGAGTTGGTGCTGTAATAATGTAGAAATTAGTTGAAACTGGTTTTAATGAAAAAGTAATATCAGAACTCAAAGCCTTTTCGAAAAGCTCATCCATTCCTTTTTCTTCAAAAGTCAATTCTTTATGTTTTAATTTATCAATTACTTCTTCTTTAATATCTGTTCCAACCACCTTGTTGCCTGATGTTGCTAGCATCAAAGCTGTAGGTAGACCTATGTAACCTAAACCAATTACATTAATCATAATATTCTCTCCTTTAAAATAAATTTTCTATTCTATTTAATAATCGTTCGTTGTTTTTTTGTGGATTTAATTCTGATTGCATATTTCTGCAGTTTTCTTGAAGAGTGTGGTAGAATGTTTTGTCGTCTCTAAGTTTTAATAAAACATTTCTCATTTCCTCGTCAGATTCGTGATCAACACTAACACCCACATTCCACTCATTCACAACTTCTGACAAATAAGTATCCCTTGCGACAATTATAGGAAGCTCTGCATGAATAGATTCGTATAATTTGTTCGGAAGTGCAATCCTAACATTCTTCATCGACGCATCGTACACTGAGAATATGCAGTCGCATTTTGAATAAAGCTCTGCAATCTCATCGTCATAATAAAATTTGCCGCGATATTCTATGAAATCTTTCGTTTGAGCAAGCTCTTTGAAATACGTACCACTTTCGAAACCTGCCATCATAAGATTCATACCCAAACCATCCATAGCCTTAGTAAGTTTTTTCAATTCGTTCAAATATCTAAGACCACCGATGTAGCCGACAGTAAAAGTATCGTGTTGGTTTTTCACTCTTAACTTATCATAATCCTTGAATAATTCCAAATTAGGAATGTTCGGCATGAACACCAAATTATCCTTGCTGTATTTTCCTTCAAAATGTTCCCAGAATTTCATACTTGTCACAATCATCAAATCGACAAATCCAAGCATATTGTTCTCTCTTTTTTTCAAAACAGAAGATACAACATTCATCGGGAAACTCTTCTTATCATCAGTCAAATATCTGTGAATATCTGGTACTTCGTATATAATCTTAACAGCCTTATCGCTATTTTTCTTGTATTTAGTAGCTATCTCTAGCATATCATAACTTTGAACGTGAATTAAATCCGGTTTAATTCTATCCAATATTTTGTAAGCTTTTTGTGAAAACTTGTAAGTTGGAATAAGTCTTTTCATAGGATTGCTGTTATCAGCATCTATGTTGATTATCTCCTTCTTGCAAAAATCACGCTTGAAATCATATTTTTCATCGCCACCCTTATCCCAGCAAATTGCATACAAATCGAACTTGTCTTTCACAAGATCCATTCTTTTGATCAGCCTAGGAGGAGGCGTCGTATTAATCAAAAAAGTGTATTTTTTTTGATTTGATTTTTCCATTTTTCATCATCCTATTAATATATTTAACAGTTAAAATTATATCACAACTTCACTAAATTTGCTCATCTTTTCTGTAATCTTTAGAATTTCTTAACGTTTGAAATCAAAAAAATACCCACACTACTATTATAAGTGTTTTGCAAATACATTTATCTTTAATCAATAACCATTTTTATTTTATAAAAAATTTACAAAACATTGAAACATCCATTAAATAATGGGTATAATTAAATTGGAATAAAACGAATCTTCACTACATAAATTAGGAGCTAAAAATGAAACTAAAAAATTTGTTTAAAATGATAGTACTTGCATTATTAATTTGCATAAGTGTTCAAAGTAGTAGTTATGCTATGGATGGAGAGTATGAGTATGACTGGATACAATATGAAGCTGCTTTTGATGGTATGGAATCTGTTATTTACAACAAAGATGGTATTCTAGTTGTAACTTACGATGGTAAACCATTTAAAGAGAGAAATACATGGGTTAAATTTGGCGATGGTAAATTAAAATACGAAGATATCGCTAATAATCAAGAACTAAAAGACTATTATGAAATTGAAGCAAAGTTTTATATAAATTGGGTTAACGCCAACGGAAAAATCGATAAATCAAAAAAGTATGATGATGTTAATAACAGACGTGCTTATGATATTATGAGATTCATAATTAAGAAAAATCCCGCCAATAAAAAAGACGTTATTGTTATAATGAAAAACACAAACACTGGTGAAATACGTAAAACAGTCGTACCTTACGGCAAAAAGAAAGAAAGACCACTGGATTATGGACATTACACAATCGAAAAAATGTACCAAGAAGGTGTAGATAACAAAGAATTTAAAATAACACCTGATAGATCAGAAATTACATTAAACGAACAAACACGTACTCATTATGACAACGACATCTACCTAACAGTAGCCGAAAACACAGAATACAAAGAAGAACAAAAAAGAAAACAAGAAGAAGAAAAACGCAAAAAAGAAGAAGAAAAGAAAAAAGCTGAAGAAGAAAAAAAGAAAGCCGAAGAAAAACGTCAAAAAGAAGAACAATTGAAAAAAGAAAACGAAGAAAAACAAAGAAAATACGAAGAAAAACTAGCCCAACAAAAACTTCAACAAGAACAACAAAAAGCAAAGCAAAAACGCATCACAATCGCAGTTATAGTCGCTTCCGTTATTTTAATTGCAGCTGGAATTGTGTTATATAAGAAGAGAAGATAGTGAGTTCATAATTGAAAATACATTTATATGAAACACCTATAAATCCACCCTCATTTATTGAAATATCCTATAATTAACATTTTACTCGTTGTATTTGATAAGATGATATTATTAAGGCAATGCAAATTGTCTAAAAAATAGGAGGTAATTTATGGATAGTAAAGAAGTATTGGCTGAAAACTCAAAATTATTTGGAGAACATTTACCAGATGTAGCTAAGAATTTCTCTGGTATGTGTGGAGAAATTTTTAAAGACGGAAAATTATCTTTGAAGGAAAAAGAATTGATAGCTCTTGCAATCGGAATTACTGTAAAATGCGACGGATGTATTGTTCATCACACTAAAGGATGTATTGATGCAGGTTGTACAATCGAAGAAATATCAGAAATGATGGAAGTTTGTGTTGCTATGGGTGGTGGCCCTGCTACAGTTTACGCTGGAAAATCTTTGAGAATTGCTGAAGAATTATTAAAATAAGTGTGCAAAGCTAGCTACTAATTTGTTTTAGTAGCTAGTTTTTTTGGTGGAAATTTTTCTGGATTTGGAATATGATTATGTTAAAAGGGGGAGTTTATGAACGCGGATTACACGAAGAAAATGATAATGGAAAATTTAATTAATCTTCTCAACAGAATACCTCTGAATAAAATTACGGTGGGAAAACTAGCTGAAGAATGTGGAATCAACAGAAACACTATTTATTATCATTTCAAAGATTTGAATCAAATCATAGACACGATTTTTGAGATCAGATTACAGAAGGTATTGGATGAGTCAGAGGATATGTCGTGGGAGGATAATTTTATCGAAGAAATGCAGTTTGCTATTGATAACAAAACCGCGATTTATCACATTTACAATTCTATTTCTAGAAAAACACTGTCTGATTATTTGTACAATAAATCGGGACAAATTATGAGAAACTACATAGAAAATGTGGACAAGGAGATTCATGCAAAGAAGGATGACAAGGAGATTATTATTAAATTCTTCCAAAGTGCAATTACGGATTTGGTTATCAGATGGCTAACTTCAGGAATGGATGAGGATATCGAGAAAAAAATAAAAAGGATAGGATTTTTATTAAAAGATACTGTTAAATCTTCATTAACTAGGAGTAAAATGAATTAATTTTTTAGATTTTTTTTTATTTTTGTTAGAATTTTAGGCAAATACACTATTTTGTCCAAAGACTTTGATTAACGTTTGAGATACAATGAAGTTAAGAGATATATCTAACAGGATAGTTCTAAAAATTTTAATATATGAAAAGGTGGTTATATGAAAATTATAGAAGCTGGAAAAAGATATGGATTTGATAAGGTATTCGATTACGTTGCGAAAGATCCTCAAAAACGAGGGGTACAATTAGTCGAATGGGCAGAAAACCTTTCACACGGAGATTTCGCGCCTCAAATTAAAATTATAAGGGAAGTTTTTGAAGACGAAAATCACCCTTACCATAGTTTTGTGATGAAAATTTTCCAAGAAGTTGACAAAAAACAAATGAAAAAAGTAGCGTATAACTTTTTTATGAATGCGTCTGTTTTGGGATGGCAAACTCAACAAAAATACAGAGAAGAATACAATTGTAATATCCCTTGGGCAATTTTGTTGGATCCTACATCTGCATGTAACTTAAAATGTACTGGATGTTGGGCTGCTGAATACGGCTACAAACAAAACCTAAGCTATGATGAGATTGATTCTATCATCACTCAAGGAAAAGAATTGGGAACTTATATGTACATATACACAGGCGGTGAACCTCTTGTGCGTAAAGATGATTTGATCAAATTGTGTGAAAAACACAACGACTGTGTATTCTTATCATTTACTAATGCAACTTTAATTGACGAAGATTTCGTAGACGAAATGCAAAGAGTTGGTAATTTCATTCCTGCGATTTCACTTGAAGGTTTTGAAGAAGCAACTGACGGTAGACGTGGAGAGGGTGTTTATAAAAAAGTAATCAAAGCAATGAAGATGCTACAAGAACGTCATTTGATTTACGGTATTTCTTGCTGCTATACTTCACAAAACTTTGATTCAATTACAAGCGAAGAATACTACGATTACCTAATAGAGTTAGGTGCATATTTCGTGTGGTACTTCCACTACATGCCAGTTGGAAATGCTGCTGTAACTGATTTACTACCTACTCCTGAACAAAGAAAACAAACTATCGAAAGGCTAAGAAAATATAGAGCAGAAAAACCATTATTCGCATTGGATTTCCAAAACGATGCTGAATATGTTGGAGGTTGTATTGCAGGTGGAAGAAGATATCTTCACATTAATGCATCCGGCGATGTGGAACCTTGCGTTTTCATTCACTACAGCGATTCTAATATCAGAGAAAAATCTTTGTTGGATTGTTTGAGAGCTCCCCTATTTACAAAATATCACGACGGTCAACCATTCAACGATAATATGTTGATGCCTTGCCCAATGCTTGAAAATCCAAACGAACTTAGAGAAATGGTTCATAGCACTGATGCAAAATCTACTGATTTGGAATCTAAGCAAACTGTAGATTCACTTTGTGGTAACTGCGATGAATATGCGAAAAACTGGGAAGTTGAAGCAGAAGAAATCTGGGACAAAAGTCCTAAGAAGGAAAGATTTAAAGGTTCATATCACACAATGAATCGCCAAGAAACAATGAAATCAAAATAATTTCAATGAGCAGCTTTTAATAAGCTGCTTTTTGTATGCGCAAAATTTTCTGTTGAATAAAAAATATTTAACTGGGTATAATTTTGTAAGAGGTGTAATATGAGATTTATTGAAAAAAGTACGATTTATTTGGCTGGTGGATGTTTTTGGGGAGTGGAAGCTTATTTCAAAAAATTAAACGGTGTAATAGACACTGACACTGGCTATGCAAATGGCGATGGAACAGACACTGATTATAGAAGAGTAAAACAAACTCATCACGCAGAGACAGTGAGAATTGTCTATGATAAAAACAGGTTGGATTTGGCTGAAATTTTACTTCATTATTTCAGAATTATTAATCCTATTTCTGTGAATAAGCAAGGAAATGATGTTGGTGAACAATATCGAACTGGAATTTTCTACGAAGATGAAAAAGATTTGGAAATAATCAATTCTGTTATGAATTACATTCAAACAAAATACGATGAAAAGCTAACTGTTTTGGTCGAAAAATTACAAAACTTCGTGTTGGCAGAAGATTATCACCAAGATTATTTGGACAAAAATCCCGGCGGATATTGTCACGTTAATTTGAATGCTTTTGATGAAAGTTTGGATACGACTGAATACAAGAAGATGAGTGATGAAGAAATGAAGGAAAAATTGTCCGATGTAAGTTACAGGGTAACTCAAAATGAGGCTACTGAACGCCCTCACACATCTAGCTTTAATGATTTTGATGAAAGAGGAATCTACGTCGACATCGTAAGTGGTGAGCCTTTGTTTTCTTCAAAGGACAAATACGATGCTGGCTGCGGTTGGCCATCATTTACTAAAACTATTACATCAAGTTCTGTAAATTATTCTGATGATCACAAATTATCCAGAGTTCGAACTGAGGTTAGAAGTAAGCAGGCTGACAGCCATTTGGGTCATGTGTTCGATGATGGTCCTAGCGAAAAGGGCGGTCTTAGATATTGTATTAATGGCGCAAGTTTGAGATTTGTCCCATTAGAAAAGATGGAAGAAGAAGGATACGCTAAGTATATTCCATTCGTATAATTTTTTGAAATTACTAGGAGGAGCAATCCTCCTTTTTTTTTGCGTTATTTTAGGTGTTTACAAATCATCAGAAAACTGGGATAATATATCTGAAATTAAATAAGAGGAGGAAAAAATGGATAAAAAGAAAGCAAATTTACTTGCTAAATTAGCGTTATTAATAGTAGCTATCCTTTGGGGAAGTTCTTTGACTGTGGTTAAGCAATCTTCCAAAACATTCAATCCCAACTTTATTTTGGCGATAAGATTTACGTTGGCAGCTATTTTATTATCAATCATTTTCTGGAAGAGACTTCGCCAAGCAAAATATGACGACATAAAAAACGGACTTTTGATAGGAATATTTTTGTTCATGGCGTATTCATCACAAACTTTGGGGGTAAAATTCGCAGATCCTGGTAGAAGCGGATTCTTGTCTGCATCTTATTGCGTAATCGTACCGTTTTTGGGTTGGATTGTATTCAAGCAAAGACCAGACCGATATAATTTGTCGGCGGCAGCTTTGTGTATAACTGGAATATTTTTCATATCGCTTTCAGGATCAAGTTCTCATGTGGATAATCCATTGGCATGGCTTGGAGATTTACTGGCTTTACTTAGCGGATTATTGTTCGCATCGCACATCATCGCAGTAAGCGCCCTTGCAAAAGATCGTGACCCTATCGTCATGACGATATTGCAATTTATAATGGCTGCTGTGTTGTCTTGGATAACTACAATTGTAGTAGAAGACAATTCAAATCTTGTCGTAACTTCAAGATCTGTGATGGAATTATTGTACTTAGCTGTAATGTGTACTGCCGTTGCACTATTACTTCAAAACATCGGACAAAAATACACAAACCCATCCACTGCTGCAATTATTTTGGGATTCGAGTCAATATTTGGAATTTTAATTCCTGTACTTATCGGAATCGAATCATTGACAGTTTTCTCAGTAATCGGATTTGTATTCATATTCGCAGCAATTCTTGTCAGCGAGACAAAACTTTCGTTCTTGAAGAAAAAAGAAATAACAGCACAATAAATAGTACTTTTTAAGTGCCAATTAAAAAACAGATAGCTAATTGCAGCTATCTGTCTTTGTTTTGGCGGAGAAAGTGGGATTCGAACCCACGTGGGAAATAATCCCAAACGCATTTCGAGTGCGCCCCGTTATGACCACTTCGATATTTCTCCAAATATAATAATATTATAGCACTTTTGTTGATTTAATCAAAAAATGTGTTTTTGTTTTATCTTTGATATAATAATATTGAAATATAATTGGAGGAAATATGAAAATAATAGGACTTACACCACTTTATGATGTGGCAGAAAACAGACTTTTTATGCTTAGAAAATACATTGAACTTATCGAAAGAAACGGAGCTTACGCAGTGATTCTTCCTTTCAATTCCGATAGGAAATTCCTAGAAGAAATCGTGGACAGATTGGACGGAATCGTGTTCACAGGTGGACTTGATGTCGCTCCGTCATATTACAACGAAGACAAGATTTTGGAATGTGGAATTTCATCAAATGTACGCGATGAATTGGAATTTAATCTGATGGATATTTGCTACAAAAAGGACATTCCAACATTGGGAATTTGTCGTGGACTACAAATAATGAATGTGTATTTGGGCGGAACTTTGTATCAGGATTTGAAAAAACAAAAGGACATCTCCATCATTCACTCTCAAGACAAACCATACAATGATTTGGTTCACGAGGTTACAAATTATGGAATGTTCAAAGAAAAATTTGGCGACAGATTTTATGTGAATAGCCTTCATCATCAAGCAATCAAAGATGTGGCAGAAAATCTTAAAGTGTTACAAAAATCAAAGGACGGAATTGTTGAGGCAGCGTATGCTAAGGACAAGAAATTTTTCTTGGGAGTGCAATACCATCCCGAAATGGCGTTGGATACTTTGAAACAAGGCCACGAAATTGTCAAAATGTTTTTAAATTCAATACAATAATATGTAAACCTGTGATTGTCACAGGTTTTTTGTTTTCCTAAAACTTAGGAACAAATCTTATCAGAATTTACGCTTATCGTTGACATAAGCTTGATTGAAAATATTTCTGTCGATGTGAAGGAAATCCAATATTTCGTAACTTTTTGGATATCTTCCCGAAAGCACAACTTTTCCATCTACAACTGTGATTGGAAGTTTCATTCCGTCATCAATTTTCTGTGCAATCCCCTGTTGTTCGAATATTTCGGGATTCTTGTTTAATTTGAACCTGTCGACAACTACCTTCTTCATCTTCAATTTTTCCAAGAAAAATGACAACATCGCAGAATTTCTATTATCCATTTCATTTTCGAACAAATTATTCTCGTCTACTTTGTTCTCAAAAATCATCATTTTCATACTATCACCTATTATAATTATATCAGATAATAATGTGCTTTATTTGTGATAAAATAGTTGTAACAAATTCAAGGAGATTATCATGCAACTTTTAACTGAAACCCAAAGGCAACATTATTTGGATATTTGGCACAGAGACAATGGAATATCAAGTTCTGGACTTAAAGTAATCGCCTGTATATCCATGCTTATCAGTCACATTGTGCAATGCAATATGCTTCAAAAATTCAACATTTATCCTACGATGACACTCACATCATCTGACTGGAGAGTCACTGTTGGAGCATTAATGCTTTTTATCGGAAGAATTGCGTTTCCGATTTTCGCATTTTTAATCGTAAATGGAATGTTTCTAACCAGAAGCGTGGAGAAATACATCGTAAGGTTGTTTTCCTTTGCGATTATTTCGGAAATTCCGTTTGATTTGGCGATTAGTGGTGAAATGTTTGATTTTTATCACCAAAATGTGTTCTTCACGTTGGCACTTTCTGCATGTCTTATATTTGTCGTAGAAAAAATCGATAAATTCGACCAATCAAATTTAATAAAGACGATTTTCAAGCTAATTTCCATAGCCATATTCTGTGTAATCGCCAATTACTACCACACAGACTATTCTATGCTTGGAATTTTAGCGGTATTTTTGTTGTATTTGGGCTCGTCTTCCAGAAGGAACACTTACATAGCGATATTGTTCGGGTATTTTTTCGAAGCGTATATGTATTTGTTCGTGTATCTGTCGATTCCTATCATTCACTTTTACAACGGCAAAAAAGGCAACATCAACAAATGGGCATTCTACATTTTCTATCCAACGCATTTATTGCTGATTAGTTTTATTAGAGATGTCGTGTTGTAGTTTGAATTTTAAGCTGAAATACATTAGAATTATATATTATACTTTTTAATGGAGAATTTTATGGAGAAAACTAAAAAACAAAGTGAATTTTCGCTGGAATCTTTTGTGACAATCGCTGTCGTTTTCGGACTTTTCGGCTACATTGCAAAAGTTATGGGTCTTGGCAATATGTTCAATACTTTGATGAAAACAGCGCACGATTTGCTGCTTAACACTGTGTTTTTCATAATGGCAATCGCAGTTTTAACAGGTGCGTTGTCCAAGCTTTTAAGCGAATTTGGAGTTATTGCACTAATCAACAAAATCATCAGCCCTATAATGAAACCACTTTACAATTTGCCTGGGGCTGCGGCGCTTGGAATATTGACGACGTTCTTGTCGGATAATCCGGCAATCATTGGACTTGCAAAGGACAAAGGATTTGCCAAATATTTCAAGAATTATCAGCTTCCTACGTTGTGCAATTTGGGAACATCGTTCGGGATGGGATTTATCGTGTGGACTTTTATGTCTTCACTTGGAAATGGTACGGAATTTTTCAAGGCGGCATCCCTTGGAGTTTTGGGAGCAGTCGTGGGCTCTGTGGTATCCGTTAGAATTATGATGCATTTCACGAAAAAATTCTACGCCGATACAGATGAGCAAGTGGAATTTGAAGAAGAACAAATCTTAGATAAAAAAGAAGATTTGACTTTGATGGAAAGAATTTTGAATTCAATGCTTGAGGGTGGAAAATCTGGTGTACAAGCTGGGATGGACATTATTCCTGGAGTTGTTGTTATTTGTACGTTGGTTATGATTCTCACATCAACTGGAACTGTTGAAAACGGAACCGTAGTCTATACTGGTGCTGCTTATGAAGGAGTCGGTTTGATTCCAAAACTTGGAGCATTGCTAAATCCCATTTTGAAACCATTGTTTGGGTTCACCTCATCAGAATGCATTGCATTTCCACTTACAGCTTTGGGAAGTGTCGGAGCAGCGCTTGGACTCGTTCCAAAATTATTGGAGAAAAATTTAATCACTGGAAATGATATCGCTGTTTTCACAGCCCTTGGAATGTGTTGGTCAGGATATTTGTCCACACATGTTGGAATGATGGACACATTAGACGCCAGAAAACTCGCACCAAAAGCAATTCTATCTCACACAATCGGAGGAATAGCAGCTGGAATCAGCGCACATTTCTTGTATTTATTGTTAGGATAAAAAAATCCAACTTTGCTTTTCAGTAAGTAAAGTTGGATTTATTTTTTATTTGATTAGTTTCGACAAAGTTTTAAATTCAGGACTTCCCGCCCTTTTCAAAATATCGAAAATCAACGTTTCAGAATTGATTACCAAACAGTCCATCTCCCTAAAATTTTTGATAGCATTCATTTTATTTTCAACACGTCTGCTTGTAACGCAATCTTCAAGCACAATCATTTTATATTCGTCAATCAAATCACGTATCGTTTGGTATACACAAATGTGAGTTTCAGCTCCGACAACTACGATTTGTTTCCTTCCAGTTTTTTCGATAGCTTTCATAACATCATCAAGCTTTGCAGTAAAATCTACCTTGTCGAACACCTTCGTTTCGTATTCCTTCAAACATTCTACAGTATCTCCAAGTCCTTTCGGATATTGACGTGTTGTAATCACAGGAATGTCGTAAATTCTTGCCATCTCCAACACAGCCTTCGTGTGATTAAGCACGTATTCAATGTCGTGAAGAACAGGCACCAATTTTTCTTGCAAATCAATCAACAAAATTATCATATCGTCTTTGTTCACATTAAACTTTTCCATATCTCACCTCAAAACTATCATACCATAAAAAAAGCACGCCACACAGCGCGCTTAGATTTAAATTGTCCAGCTTAGAATTCTTTTTTTGATTAGTTCAAATATTTGCATTACCACAACTAAAACTATAACCAAAAATATAAATCCTACCCAAGCATGATTAAACAATCCAAAATCGGTGTATTTTTTTACGAAAAATCCCATTCCGTATTTTGAGCCATACATTTCTGCGTAAACCAACATTACAAATGTACTTCTCAACGAACTTACAAACCCTGCTAATATTGAAGGACTTGCTGCTGGAAGAATAACTTTTACAAGTTTATCAAATCCTTTGATTTCTAATGTCTTCGCCTTGTCCAAATATCTTTTGTCAATTGTCATTATTCCTGTGATTGTCGCAAAAATCGTAGTCCACACAGTTCCATAAATTATCAAAAACAATGAAGCAGACCACAAATTTGGAGCTAACATCAACACAAATGGTGACAGCAAAATCGATGGAATAACACTAAAAGCATAAATTACGGGATGTAAAATTTCTCTTAATCTTTCGCTCATTCCCAATAATGTTCCCAAACCTATCGCAATTATCAACGATAAAACGATGGACGGAATCATTAATCCGAATGATGAAAACATATTAATCAACAAAACTGATTTGTCTTCGTGAAATGCTTGAGCTATCGATTCTTTACTCGGAAAAAGGTATGGATTGACCATGTGATTATCTGTCAAAAATATATACACAACTATTAATGACACGAAAATCAACACAGTAATCCAATATTTTCGAATAAACTCCTTTACCTTATCCAAAACAAACCTCTATTTGTCGTTTTCTTCAAAGAATTTTTCTAAGCTTTCGTAGAATTTAGGATCTTCTTTTCCGTATTTTTCTTTAGTTTCTTCTAAGGCTTGTTTGTACAAATCAGTATTGATTTTGTCTTCAATGTTAATTGATTTTGCTTTTGCATCTAAGAAATTAGTCTTGTCCAAAATATCCCAAGCTCTAATAACACCTTTTTTCAATGGGTCAATGTGAACATCGTAGTGTTCGTCAAGCATGTAAGCTGCTACAAATGCATCGTCAGCTTTAATTTGTTTTGCTAACATGTGAACAGCTTCTTGTTTGTTGCTTTCATAATATTGTTGTGCTCTGATTAAAGCTCTCAAAATAGCCTTAACAGTGTCTGGATTTTCGTTGATGTATTTTGTCTTGGCTACCAATCTACAACAAGAATAGTTAGGCATTACATCACTTTGGTAAGTAACCACTTCAATGTCTTTCATGTTTTTAACTGCTTGGTTTTGTTGAGTTCCTAAAAGTGCGTAATCAACATCTCCTCTAACAACAGCTGCCATTGCATCGTTGTATTTTGTGATTTGTACCCAATCAACTTCCTTCAATGGATCTTTAACACCTGCATCCATCAATGCTCCAGTAAATGCATAGTATTGTGGATTGATTGCTGCTTTCTTACCAACTAAATCAGTAATTCCATTCCATTTAGTTCCTTTTTTAGCGATAACAGGCATTGCACCATTTAACATATGACCACCAAAAATTGTCAAATCTACACCAGCTGAAATTTGTTGAAGTGGATTTGAAGTACCGGCGTTTGATACAACATCAACCTTGTCTGATGCTAAAAGAGATAACGCATCGGCATTTTCTGTAGCAAATACAGGTTCAATTTTGATTCCTTCGTCTTTGAAGAAACCTTTTTGTTCAGCAATAGTTACCAATACATTACCACTTGTTCCGTAATTCCATTTAACTACAGTTTCTTCCTTCTTATCATTAGAAGAAGAATCCTTTGAAGTTTCTTCCTTCTTTTCTTCTGTCTTATTTTGTGTTTCATTGTCTTTTTTATCGTTGTTATTAGAACATGAAGCAAATACTAAGCAACAAATAAGACTCATTACAATCAATAATTTCTTTTTCATAAGTACCCCCATAAAATTTTATTTAAATAAACTAAATCAATAGTCTACTATAATTTATTTGAAATATCCTCATTAATCTTTTTAATCAAAAGATTCCTAAGCTCAATAGTTTTCTTATCGTTGAATTGATTTTCCCTAGTCATAACAGTAGACTTATCCAACTTCAAATCAAAAATAATCTTGCTGGGAGATTGTCCCAAAACGACAATTCTGTTTGCCAACAAAATAGCCTCGTCAACATCATGTGTTACAAAAAACACAGTTTTCTTCTGATCCTCATTATTATATAGATTAATAATTAAATCCTGAAGATTCGCCCTAGTAACAGCATCAATAGCTCCAAATGGTTCATCCATCAAAAGCACTGGAGAATCCAGTGAAAAAGCTTGTGCAATCGCACACCTTTGTTGCATACCACCTGAAAGCTCCTTAGGAAGTTTGTAGTAAATATCTTCTTCCAAGCCAACACTTTTCAAAGCTTCCATTGCCATATTTTTGATTTCAGACTTTGATTTGTCTGGATATTTTTGTTTCAATGCCAACGAGATATTATCGCCAGCACTAAACCATGGAAATAATCCATAATCTTGAAATACTACAGCCCTATCAAGTCCTGCCTCTTTGATTTCTGTGTCATTTAATTTTATAGATCCATATGTAGGCATCTCCAAACCAGATAAAAGCCTAAGAAGAGTACTCTTGCCACATCCTGATTTCCCCAAAATGCACACAAATTCTCCAGAATCAACCTCTAAATTTAATCCTTCCAAAATCTTCCTAGAATTATTCTCGTAAGAAAATCCCAAATTTTCTACAGTAATATAACTCATTTAGCACCTGCTTGATAAATATTTTTCTATCTCATAAATTTACTTATCTAGTCTATCACGTTTCGATGATTTGTCATCTTTTCATAAAATCATTTATAAATCTAGCCTATAAATTATTTATTATTTTTATTTTATTAAAATACCTAAAATTGAACTTATTGCCAATAAATTCAGAATTTTACTTATATTTATAAATCATGTTACGATTTTTCTTGGATTGTCCAATGTATTTTTCACCATTTATTTAAAATTACAATAAATATTCCTTAAATTTTTACATAAATTTATCATTTTTCTTGCTTATACACATGAAAAAAAGCCACAGATAATGAATATCTGCAGCTTAAAATAACTTAAGAATCTATTTTTGTTTCAAATTATGCTTTATTTATTTAAAATTTCAATAACTATTTCACCACATTTTTGTAAATCAAAAAGCTTATCAATAGTAGTATCCCTACTCCTGCGACAATTCCAACTACTTTTAGTTTGGAGTTTAGTTGCTCTGCTTTTTGTTCACTGGTGTCGATGATGTCTTCGGGAATGAACTTCTTTGCGACCATCATTAATGATGGAGCGAGGATTAAATCATCCAAGATTCCCAATCCAGCGACGAAATCCGGCACGAAATCCACAGGGCTTACTACATAAAGCACAGACAATGCCAATACTATTTTCGACAATAATGGTATTTGTTTATTAAAAAATGCATACCACAATGTTGGTATTTCGTTCTTCAATCCTAATAATTTTTTAATCATTAACTCACCTCAAATATATTATACCATACATTGCACAATATATCGTATTACATAATAGTTACAATTTATTTTTTGATTTTTCCTATTAATCCTCCAATGACTGCTGGGATTATCCAAATAAAGCTTTTGATTTGCACTGGAAATACTGATTCGATTGTTTTCAACAAACCGAAATCCAATTTGAATCCGTTAAGTAGTACTATAATTGCGTAAATCGACACTCCGATTATGGATCCTAATTTTACGTTTCGTGAAAATGTATTTTGCTTGAACAAATTCAAGAAAATCAAAACTATTGCCACAGGATATATTGCTGTCAAAAATGGCGCGGAAATTTTTAGTATTTTTTCGACGCCAACTACTGCGAAGAACGCACTAAAAACTGTGGAAATTATTATGATTACATCGTATGAAATGACTCCGTTTGTTTTGTCTTTTAGCATATCACTGAAGAATTGTCCGACTGTTGTTGTAAGTCCAATCGCCGTTGTGAGACATGCCAATGCCATTGCAACGCAGATTAATACCTTTCCCAAAATCCCCAAATGTTGGTAGCAAATGTATAGCAACAAATCAACTCTTTCGACATTTCCTAGGTTGAACTTGGATGTGGCAGCTCCGAGGTAAATCAATCCTCCGTATACGAAGCAAAGTCCAAGCGCTGCGATGATTGACGCTTTTTTTGTGTAATCTTTGATTGTTTTATCATCTGTAATTCCATTGGACACGAATCCTTTTGTAACTACGATTGCAAAAACCAACGATGCCAATGCATCCATTGTTTGATATCCTTCTTCAAAGCTTGATTGAAAGGCTTGGATTTGATAAGTATTCACAGGCCTTGCAACTGGAAATATTATTCCTTTAAAAATTATAATTACAAGAGTTGCAAGCAATAGTGGTGTCAATATTTTTCCCAAATTATCTATTATGCTGCTTGGTTTTCTGACGAATAAATACACACAAGCAAAAAATATTACCGTTAACACAACAGAATTAGCGTTTTTGAAGAATCCTTTTTGCAAGATTTCCACTGTTGTCGCTGCAGTTCTTGGGATTGCAAGTCCAGGTCCAATCGCAAGCATAATTATCGTCGAAAATATTAGTGAGAATCGTGGACTGATTGTGTTTCCCACTTTTTCAATTGTTCCCCCGCATTTTGTGGCTGCGATTAATCCCAAGAAAACCAGTCCTACAGCGCTAAGTAAAAACCCCAACGTAGCTATCAAATACTGATTTCCTACTTTGTTACCCAAGAACGGTGGAAATATCAAATTACCCGCTCCAAAAAACATTGAAAATAGTGCAAAACCACTCACAAGTATTAATTTCTTATTTTTCATGATTACCTCTGTATAAATATTGTAAAATTTTATTAGTTCTTACAATTCTACCACAATTTCTTCCAGATAACAACTTTTTTCTAAAAAACAAACTTGTGCGAATGTTTGTTTTATTATAAAATACGAATAGGTGATATTATGGAATTAAAACGCAAATTATCAATATTATCAGACGCTGCCAAGTACGATGTCAGTTGCTCTTCTAGTGGTTCAAAAAGAAAAAACACCGCAGACGGAATCGGTGCGGCGAGTAATTCTGGAATATGTCACAGTTGGTCTGAAGACGGAAGGTGCATTTCGCTACTTAAAATTTTACTCACAAACAAATGCATTTACAGTTGCGAATACTGCGTCAACAGAAAAGAAAACAACATCGAAAGAGCAGAATTCACTCCAGAAGAAGTAGCTGATTTGACAATAAATTTTTACAAAAGAAATTACATCGAAGGATTGTTCCTGTCAAGTGGCGTTGTGAAAAGCCCCGACCACACAATGATGCAACTTATCAGAGTTGCAGAAATTCTTCGCAACGAGAAAAAATTCAACGGATACATCCACATGAAGGCAATCCCAGGAGCAAGCGAGGAATTAATCGAAAGACTAGGAAGACTTATCGATCGTATGAGTATCAACATAGAACTTCCTACGAAGTCAAGCTTGAAGATGCTCGCTCCACAGAAAACGTATGAGTCCATTGAAAAACCTATGGATTTTATTAACGAATCCATCACTCAGTACAAAATCGACAGAAAAACTATAAGAAAAACTCCTTTGTTTCTACCAGCTGGTCAATCCACTCAAATGATTGTCGGAGCAGGTCGTGAATCGGATCTTACAATTATCAACAAAGCAAGTAGCCTTTATGAAGACTACAAACTCAAAAGAGTTTTCTATTCGGGATTTGTCCCTGTAATTAAATCGAAATACACAGACGGAATCAAAAAAGTTCCCATGCTACGTGAACACAGGTTGTATCAAGCAGATTGGCTGATGCGATTTTACAAATTCAAATCAAACGAAATTTTGAACGAACAAAATCCGTTTTTTGATTTGACATTAGATCCCAAAGCATTCTGGGCTGTGCAGAATGCATCGCTATTTCCTATCGAAATAAACAGAGCATCCTACGAAGAACTTCTACGTGTTCCTGGGTTTGGGCCAACTTATGCCATGAGAATTATAAATGCGAGAAAGTTTGCCAACCTCAAATACGACGATTTGATTTCTCTTAAAATTTCTGTGAAAAAAGCGAAGAATTTCATACTTGTCGGAGGAGTTTACAAGGGACAAAAATACAACACACAAGACGATTTGATAGATATTTTGAGAATGCAAGAAGGAAAAAATGTAACACAACTTAGTTTTTTGGAGTAGATATGAGATACAGTTATGATAACAGCATAGACGGCTTGTTTACGGTGATTTTTGAACAGTACAAACACATTGAAAATTCAATTATCGTTGTGAAATCAGAGCAATTGGATTTTTTGAATGATGACATATACGTTGAAACAAATACTGACAAATCATCACGTGTGAAAAAATCGATAATAGACACATTCGGATTCAACTTTTATCGTAGTATCAACTACGCATTTGTATCAGAAAATCCCGACAAATCAACCATCATCGCTAAGACAATCAAAAATATGTACACATACGGCTACAACTTCATCAACTCTTCTGACAAAAGCGCTGTAGCATTCAACAGCCTGTGCAAATATTCCACAAGAGAACTTCACGCATACAAAGGACTTCTTAGATTCAAAGAAATCCAGGACAATTTCTTGTTCGCAGAATTCGAACCTAACAACGACATTTTGGAATTACTCACCTATCATTTCAAAAACAGATTGAGAAATGAAAAGTTTGTGATTTACGACAAAAAAAGAAATAAGTGTGCAATATATGTGGACGATGATTTGGCATTTTACGATGTCGAAGAAATCTTCAAAGAAGAATCTGATGAAGAGAAAATGTTTGAAGATTGCTGGATAGAATTCTACAATTCAGTCGGAATAAAAGAACGCCAAAACCTCAAACTTATGCAGAATAATATGCCGAAAAGATACTGGAAATATTTACCCGAAAAAAACAAAATTTACGATAACGAAAAATAATTATTGCATTTACAGTTGATTTTTTTGAAATAATAAGTGTATTTAGAACAATGTGAATTCGAAAAAATTCATTAGTGATGCTTTTTGTATTTGTTGCCCTTTTGTTTCCCTTTTGTTGCCCTTTGTCAAGAATCTTAGCGAATTGTGAGTGCTATATGTAAAATTTAATAAAATAAAAATAAGCCTAGAACGTGTAAATTCTAGGCTTTTTGTTTGGTACTCCCACCCGGATTCGAACCGGGGATGCCCCCTTAGGAGGGGGGTATTATATCCAGCTTAATTATGGAAGCACATAAAACCGACTCAAATCGGCTTATGATACAAGAAGTGCTTCTAACAATTCGTAAGTGTATTTGGCACTTCTTTTTATTCTAGTTAATGTGTCTGCTTTTTCGTAAGGTTTTTTGACAACGAGGCTTACTTCTCTTTTGTCGCCTTTTCCAGTATCGATTACAACTTTTCCTACGATTTGTCCTTTTTTCAAAGGAGCTTTCAAATCTTTTTTGATGTCGACTTTTTGTTGCAGACCAGTTTTGGTATTATACAAAATGGATACGTCTTCTGTCGGATAAATCTCAACGTTTTTGTCCACAACGCTGTTGACTGATTTCGTTTCGATTGGCTTTTCGCTGTTTAATATATTCATTGGTTCAAATGAATTTCTGACGTATTCAAGCATTATTTTTTGGTAAGTATTTCTGTCGTATTTTGTGGGAGCCCCCATCAAAACAGATACGACTCTGTGGTTTGGATCGTTTGGTTTCAAACTCATCGTAGTTATCAAACAGTATCCAGCTTTTTCAGTTGTTCCTGTTTTAAATCCATCTACGCCTTCTATTTTTCCTAAAAATGGAACTGTAGTTGCAGCTTCGTATTTTCTACTTGGCATTACAAGTTTTTGTGTTTTTGTGTAATTTAAAACTTGTGGGTAATTGTTGATTGTATATGTGGTTAATTTCGCCAAATCTTTTGCGCTCATCAAATTTTCCTTGTCGTTTTCAGGATAACCTGATGCAGAATAAAACTTCGCAGATTCCAATTCTAATTCGGCTGCTTTTTTGTTCATTCTTTCGACAAATTTTCCCACAGATCCTTCTGATTTCACTGCTAATTCGTCTGCGGCATCATTCCCGCTGACAATCATCATTCCCCTTATCAAATCATTTACAGTTAATTCTTCGCCTTTTTTAAGTTGCATTGTGCTAGCTTCAGGCTTAGCGTATTGTGTTTGGATTTTGATTTTATCGTCGAGCTTGTATTTGTTTGCGTTGATATCTTCCATAACCAAAACATAAGTCATGATTTTAGTTAAGGATGCTATAGCAAAAGGTTTGTTTTCGTTGTAATTCAACAATTCTTGGGAATAATCCTGTTCAATTATGTAATACGCTTTTACTTTGTCTTCAAATCCCAACTTCGAGTCCGCTTTTGATAATGCAGGTTGAAATACAATAGCAAGTATTAACATTAAAGGTATTATTTTTTTAATACTCTTCATTTCTCACCTCATCTTTTCGATATAACTTCTTCGTACACTTTGATTACATCATCTGTAATCTTCTCTTCGGAATACACTTTTTTGATATCGCGTGATATTTTCTCTCTGTCGTATTTTTCAATATTATCGTGCATATATCTTAAGCCTTCTGCTAACTTCTCAACGTTAAATCTATCAACCAATATTCCATTTTCTTCGTTTATTAAATGTTCAGGTCCTCCGCATTTGCTTGCAACCACAGGAAGTCCTGCAGACAATGCTTCCAAATACGCCAACCCAAAAGTTTCTGAATACGAATACAGACAAAACATATCCGCATTATTATAACCTTCAACGATTTTTTCTCTTTTTGTAAGTCCCGGAAGAAAAACTTGATCGGACAAACCCAAATCATCGACCATCTTCAACAATGGTCTTCTCAAAAATCCATCCCCATAAATCGTAAGCTTCACATGTTTGTCGTTTACAAAAGCAATGTTGAACGCCTCAATCAATTCTTTCGGACCTTTTGTCGTGATTACATTTCCAGTGGAAACTATGTTGAATATATCTCCCCTTTTGAAATTCTCATTATTTTTGAAAATCGTAAGGTTTGGAATAATTGCAATTTCTGTAGAATCTTTCCCAAATTCTTCTTTAATTTTCTCTTTGAATTTGGGACTTACAGTTATAAGTCCGTCAGTTCTGTCGTAAGTTTCTTCGGCGATTCTTCTGTAAGAAGGTTTGATAGTATCTTGGTTTACAACGGAATTGCATTCTGTAAGTACGAATGGAATGTTCAACTCTTTTGCAAGTTTGGATGTGTAATATCCCTGGTCTGTAAAATAAGTGTGAATTACATCCGGTCTTCCTTCGATTTGCTCCACTTTTTTGTAGAAATGTCTAAGTACTAAATAAGAAAAGTCATAAAGGCTTTTGAAGATATATCTTCCAATCGGAAAATGAAAGGAATACACTTTGACATTATCTTTTATAAAATATTCACTTTTATATTTACGAAAACGTCTAAGTGATCTGAAATCAAGCGCAATCAGCACGACTTCCACACCTTTTTTGGCGAGTGCTTTTGCCTGATCCAATTCAAATATTCCGTTCATTTTGTATTTATCCGTTGGATATCCTCTAGCAATAATATAAGCCTTCATTTCTTTTCCTATCTTAATTTTAGTTTACTAGTCTATTATATCAAATCCTGTGTATTTTTGTAGCACTTCAGGAATTTTTATACTTCCGTCAGCTTGTTGATAGTTTTCGATTACAGCTGCGAAACAACGTCCAATAGCAAGTCCTGAACCATTAAGTGTGTGAACGTATTGTGGCTTATTATTTTCGTCACGATATCTTATGTTTGCACGTCTTGCTTGGAAATCTTCAAAGTTAGAACAACTTGATATTTCAACGTATCTGCCGTAACTTGGCATCCACACTTCGATATCATATGTCATCGCTGATGAGAATCCCAAATCCCCAGAACAAAGTCTAACAACTCTGTATGGAATTTCCAATAATTGCAAGATTTCTTCTGCGTTATTTGTAAGTTTTTCCAATTCGTCATAACTTGTAGAAGGTTCAACGAATTTTACCATTTCAACTTTTTCAAATTGGTGATTTCTAATCAAACCTCTAGTGTCACGTCCAGCACTTCCTGCTTCTCTTCTGAAACATTGAGTGAAAGCTGTGTAATAAATTGGCAAACTTCCTTGTTCCAAAATTTCTCCTGCCAACAAGTTAGTCACTGGAACTTCTGCAGTAGGAGCAAGATACATATCGTCTTTTTCGCAATAAAACATATCTTCTTTGAATTTTGGAATTTGACCAGTTCCTCTCATCGCACTTGGACTCATAAGCACTGGAGTATTCATTTCAGTGTAGCCTTGTTTGTCAGTGTGAAGGTCAACCATGAAATTCATCAAAGCTCTTTCAAGTCGTGCGCCTTTTCCTTTGAATACACTAAATCTTGATTTGGAAATCTTAGTCGCTCTTTCGAAATCCAAAATATCCAAATCAACGCCCAAATCCCAGTGAGCTTTTATATCAAAATCAAATTTACGAGGTTCTCCCCATTTTCTCATTTCCAAGTTTTCAGTATCATCCAAACCAACTGGAACATCTTTGTTAGGAGTGTTTGGGATTTCCATCAAATATTCCATGATTTCGTCGTCGATATCTTTCAAATCATCATCCATAGATTTGATATCATCAGACAACTTCTTCAAGTTTTTGAAAAGTTCTGTAGTATCTTCTCCGTTTTTCTTCATTTGTGGAACTTGTTTGGAAAGCTTGTTTTGTTCTGCTTTCATGCCTTCTACTTTTTGAATAACTTCACGTCTTTTTTCATCAGTAGCCAAAAGCTTTTCAATAGGATACTCTCCTCTTCTTTTCTTCAAAGCCTCAACGATTTCTTCTGGATTGTTTCTAATTCTTTTAATATCTAACATAACTTTCTCCTTATAAAACAATAAAAAAACTCATACTAAGGGACGAAAATGGTCATTCCGCGATTACCACCCTAATTAGCACAAGCTCTCTCAAATAACAACGCATAGAAGTTAGATTCAGCATCTTCATATACTTATTCGCACCACACATAAGTTCTCTGAAATAATCCAACACTTACTATTTCTTCATCAACTGCAATATTCAACTATATTAATGTATATTTTACCACAAAATATCCATTTGTGTCAATGTATAGCTTGGTTACAACGTTTTTGGGAAAATATTCTTGGGTTTTTCGTTAGAATGAGATTAGCATTTTGCTAAGAACATCTTCAGAAAACGCCAATCTGATTTAATCTTTTATTTTTTATTTATAATCGTATTAATCGCCGCCTGCACAGCCTTATACCTGTCTTCATTGGTGTGAGATGCAAGACAAGTTATTAGATACTTCTTTCCGTTGTTCTCGTACAATACGACAATGTTGTAGGACGATGCCATCGTTCCCGTTTTGATTCCCTTTACATCTTTGTTGTAAAACGCAGATTTTTTGTCCAAAAATTCGTTGGTGTTTTTCCAAGTCATTTCTCCTTGAGGAGTTTGAATTGTAAAATAACTATTGCCCATACATTTTTTGACAAAATCATAATCAATAAGTTTAAGTGCAACTCTATTAATATCTTTTAAATTTGTATCTGCCTGTGTGGAAAATCCACTCGGATCGAACAAATGAGTTTTATTGTAACCTTCATCTGCGAGGTACTTGCTGAGATTTTTTACAAAATAATTCACATATTTTTTTGCGCTGTAACCATCTCCCAAGTCTTTTTTGCCGATATTATATGCCAATGCAAAAGCCGCATCGTTTCCAGACGGCACAAGCATAGCCTGCATTATTTGTTCAGCTGTATATTTGCCAGGCTTTAAGTGCGCTAGTGATGATTCTTGTGGTACTAGATTTAATAATTCTTGATTAACCTCTATGCTATCTTCTAATTTTACCTTTGTTAGTGCATAATCAATCGCAAAAAGTTTCGACAAGCTCGCAACCGTTGGTAATTGCCCGCCGCCTTCATAAAACAAATATTTTTCTTTATCTATGTCATACACCGAAAAAGCAAGTGCATCTTCTGGAATCTTCAACTCTTTGGTATCTATTTTGAAATCAATTCTATCGTAAAATTTTCTAAAAGTTCTGGATTGTAAAATTCTATAGCCACGCAAGTTCAATAATACAAAACAGAACACCAAAAGAATGACTCCAAGAATTAAAAACAATTTACGCTTGTGTTTTTTCATAATTCACCTCTGTATCTAAATTATCCTATATCACTATGTGAATTACAATACTTAAAATCCAAATTGTAGTTGTGTTGAAAGCACCAAATAAAAAACACCAAGCCAATCTCTCACAAGATTTGCTCAGTGTTATTAGTTAAATATCTTTGTCTGCATTTTGGAAAAATTTTGCCACATATCCTATTACAACTAAAACCAAGAATACTTTCATCAAGAATTTCAAAATACTAATAGTAATTCCCATAATTCCTGTCAAAATATTCAAAGCCAAAATAGCCAAGAATATATACAAAATGTATTTTAAATATTTGTTATCCATACTCCACTTCCTTTATACTTCTATACTTATTCTTTTGCGAAAAATCTTCTGTAAATAAATCTAATTACCAACACTGCTAACGCTATTTTAATGAAAACTTTTAAGAATGAATAAGCAACAGCTCCAATCGCTACCAAAATTCCTACAATTGCGCCACCTAATCCCAATATCAAACCAAAAGTTCCCAAAATAGCAGCGAAAACTATTGATAGAATAACTATCAACGTTACGAATGCTAAAGTAATCATAACTGCCTCCCTTTGCTTTGTATAGTACCTTTTATTACATTATAGCACAATAATCCCTTATTCACAACAAGCATTAGGAGATAATTCAAAAGATTTTATAAAAAACTTACCACCTTTTTGTATCAGTTTAAGTTCTGATTTGATATCATCTTCCAAGATAATTTCCTTGGAATTGACTTTGCACACCACTGGCTCAAACGCCCATTCTTCATCATTTTCCATCACATAATACGAATTGTCATCCTTAGAATACACGACACTTTCTTTGTTTGTGACATCATCTGATGAAATATTTGCGTATTTCAATAAAACCGCATCCACCAAATTCTTGTCAACTTTCAAAATCTTAGCATCATCTCTTGTTTGTTTGAGTGCATCTGGATTTTGTTTTTTAAGTTCATCTATCTTGGATTTGTCCTTTTCTGGATCCAGCGTTTTGTTTGGAAAATTCGCCACGAAGTTTTTAAGCGTAATATCTTGTGGTGATGCGAAGCTCTCCCCGTAGAAAAATGTATCTAGAGAGTTTACAACCTCTTCGCCATTATAATCGTACGGCTTGTTGAAGTTCGCTGCGATTTTGTCGACATCTGATTTTTCCAACCTACCGTCTTTTGAAATGTCCACACCCTTGAACCCATCGTTCAAATAATCTGCCACATACGCCTTTTTTTCTTCAGGCAATTCTGGCATTTTCTTCGAACAAGATGCAACAAATACGACACTCAAAACCACAAGTACGATTTTAAATAATTTGTCCTTCATAACCCCTCCAATCTTATTAAACTTATTATATATTAAAACCCAACAAAAAAACACTGACGGAAGTTTAACCAACTCCCAAATCAGTGTTTTCAACTAACATCTCAACTTTCGGATGGTCTTTCAAATCGTAGTGATTTTCCAAAAACCACTTCACAAGCTCATCATCTCTTTTAATCGGCGTAGAATTATTTATGAAAATATTAATAGTAATCCATTTGAAATTAGAAAGGCCTATCTCGATATCTCGCTCAATCATTTCCTTAGTTTGACCCTTGATTCCAACCATTAAACACGCCGAATCAAAATAATCGGACACATCTTTTACATCAGTGAATTTTGCATTTTTGTTTAAGACATTTTCCCTAAAATCGTAATCGAACGTTTCAATTCCAGTCTTAAACAAAACCTTGCATCCGAAAAATTCCCTGATTTCGTGAAGTCTATTCTTGAAAAAATAATGCGCTTCGAAAACCAAAGTATGAATGTTTTTTTCGTGAATTAAATTTCTGATGTCGATTTTGGTCTGTTCTGGAAGTTCGAACACATTTCCAGAATTTATACATTCCAAAACACCGAATTCTCCAGTCACATTTTGTAGAATCCCACGATTTTCACGAACAGCATCATCCATATCCACCGTATTGTCTTCAATGTAATCGCAAAAAGTGCATTTGCCCCAAAAACATGGTCTGCCTTTTAAAAGCACAATCTCGCGTTTTAATTTTTCCTCAATCTTAGCGTATCGATTCAAGCTTAATCCTCTTGACAGCAGCCATCACAACAGTAAATGAAATAAGTCTGTCCACAAATTCCATAAAATATTGGTTGATAAAAGATGCCGCGGCTGGATTGACTCCCTTGTTAATCATAAATCTTACAATAACATCACTTCCTGAGCTTGTAACCCCACCAAAAATATAACCTTGAATAATAGCACCCAAAATAGCGCCTGGAAGCACAGCTAATAAAAGTGCAGGAATAGTGTGCAATTTCTTGAAATATCCTTTTTCGTATAAAATACCAACCATAAACACCATAAGCATACCTGTAGGCGCAAATGGAAGTGCAAATGGATCGAAAAGAATTTGGTTCATAACAGACGATAAGAGCGCAGTCACAACACCGTATTTCCATCCAAATAACATACACACCAATAAAGATCCTATGTGATCCAACAACAAAGGAACCTTCGTACTAACAGCGATAAAAGCACCAAGGCAGTTGATTGCAATGCAAATCGCTATAGTAGTCAACAATTTCGTATTCGTTTTTCTCAATAAAAAAACCTCCTAATAAAATATAGGAGAACTCAAAAATAACGCCCTGTTTTTTTATACTTGGAGCTCTCAAACAAGTCCTGAAATAAATTTCAGCTTTAACTAGGCAACAGTAATTTTACCAAATAATTAAATTCATTGCAAATAAGTTCGTTTCAAAAAAGTCGCTAAAAAGTAGAAATCCGATTTGATTTCTCACTCACATGTAAAACAAAAACTCGTAATTCGCTCATCAGAGTAGAAAATAATCAATTAAACATGTACTGCGCAAAGCTTCATCAGGCGTTGTTGGTATCCTAGGCAAACATCTTTGCCTGAGAATATCATTCGGAAAAAACAAACAGAAATTCTAACGAAGGGAACCGTTAAAAAATCTCACTCGCGCCAAAGCGGAGCTTGCGCTTGAGATTTTAGGTTCACGAGTTTTGAATTTCTTTGTTTTTGTAGACAGATATTCGACGGCAAGAGTTTGCCATAAAACAAAAAACGCCTCTTACGAAGCGTTATTTAATACATGTTTAATTGATTTTTCTGGTATACCTATTCTTTCCACGACATATTCTCCGTCGTAATCTTGCAACGATTTCTTCGGTAATTGCAGCGTCACTAACAAATCTGCTTTTACCGCTACGTTGTGGATTATATTTTCATCAGAATCCAGTCCCGATGGCATGTCGACACTTACTACGAATGCTTTGGTTTCGTTAATCATGTCGATTACATCTTTGTATATTCCTTCGATGTCTCTTTTGAGTCCTGTTCCAAAAATACTGTCGACTATCAAATCAGTGTCTTTTATTTCAAACGTTGTATTTTCATCTACAAATTCGATGTCTACGTCTAATTTTTTCAAAATATCGTAGTTTATCCTAAAATCCGTGGATGCTTTCTCAAGTTTCCCAATAACATACACTTTAACATTTTTGTCTGCGTTGTAGATGTCACGCGCAACTGCTAGTCCATCTCCACCGTTGTTTCCAACAGATGCGAACACATACGCTTTGGCAAAATTTTTGTCCAAAATGTGTTTGGAGATTTGTGCTTTGGCATTTTCCATCAATACGATTGACGGAATTCCGATTTCGTTAATCGTGTAGTGGTCTATTTGTCGCATTTGTTCAGCTGTTACATAAATCATAGTCCGTTTTTGAACCTCTCTTCTCTTATATCTCTGCCGAAAAATTGTATCGGTATGAATTCACCTTTTATTCTGGATGCAATTCTCTGATCGTATTGCGTAGAAAAATCATCTAGGTCGATATTTGTCGATATTATCGTCGTTTTTTGGTTTTGAATTCTGTAATTTAAAAGGTCAAACAACAAACTTATGTTGGTTTCTGTGGAGTTTTCCGTTCCCAAATCGTCAATCATAAGGCAGTCGCAGTTGTAGATAATGTCTTCTACTTCTGGTTGTGGTATTTCGTTGAAGTTTTGGTATCTGATTGAAAAAAGTTTTTTCAATAATTGCATCGCTGACATGTAAATCACAGAATATCCGTTTTCTATGATTTCTTTTGCCATGCACGACAACAAATATGTTTTACCAGTTCCGACTGGACCGAACAATAACATCGATTTGTCGTTTTGGCTAAAATTTTGTGAATAGTATTTCAAGTTGTCGTAGATATTTTCCATAAGTTTTCTTTGAGATATGCCATGCGATTTGTCCACAGTTGTGTCAAACACATCAAAATCAAAGTTGTCGAAGTTTTGCTGTTTCATCTGATCGTTCAGTAAGCTTTTATCGCGTGCAATGTTGACCATGATGGTTTTCTTGCAAGAACACATTTTGCCGTTGTAGACTCCTGTGTCGTTGCATTTGTCGCAGTGATGCTTCAACTGTAAGTAATCACTTGGATATCCACTTAGTATGAGTATTTTGTGCATTTTTTCTTCAGTGGATTTGATTTCATCTTCCAAGTTTTTTAATTCTTCCTTGTCACCACCGATGCTTTTTTTCAAATACTCGTATCCAAGTTTATTTCTGTGTGTAAACAAATCCTCAAATCCTTCGATTTTTTGAAAAACTTCCTGATATCTCATGTCCAATTCTTTTTGGGATTGATTTCTGTAATCTTCCAATATTCTGTTGGCTTCTTTTGCGTAGCTCATTATTTTTTATCCTTTTGTTCTTTTGATTTCTTAATAAAATCGTTCAAAAATTTCGAGTTAATATTAGTAGCCTTGTTTTCAATGTCATTAGTTTTCGGTCTGTAATAAGTTCTCTTTTTTGTTTTTCTTTGTTGCTTTTTGTTGTTTTCTTCTTGCCATTGTTCCAAAGTCATGATGCCATCAAGTTTCCAATTTCTGAGAACTTGTAGCACATAATTCGTGTTGTTTTTCGTGTTCGGATTAGTTGTGCAATAATGGAAAGCCGTCACCACTAATTCCGGTGTTTGATGATATGTCGAGATGTGTTCCAAAATTCTTTCCATCTCTGACTTGGAAAGTTCCATGTCCCTAATGTCTTCTATATCTCTGAACATTTCCTTGATTTCTTGGCTATTTTGTGGAATGTAAGTTTTCTGACTTTCGTCTGGCTCTGGGTTTGTAATTCCAAGATACAATTGTCTCAAACTCAAAAAAACCGTGTGATTAGTTTGAGTTTCGGCATCCGTGTATCTTTTGATAATCCCCTCATCCAACCAATAATTCCAACATTCAGATACTTCGCTTTCCGTCAAATCCAACGCCTTTGCGATTCCTTCATCTGATATATCGACATCTGCTGCACTATCCTTGGCAAGCTTGTAGGCATACAAATACACTTTTAGTTGATTTCCTGTGGCCACTTGAAGATATTGATTCAAAAATATATTTTCAATAGGTGTTTCGCCTAAATCTATCTTAAATTTTTCTACACTATATTTCATAAAATCACCTCATATTATCAATCGCCATAGTAGTGTTCTTCGAAAAAATTGTCCCGTCTTTTACTATGAAAAACTCATCGAATTCTTCATCGTGCGTGTCCAATCTTTGATTTTCGAACACTTCTTCGTAACTACAAAACTTCCTGAATCCACATTTTTCATAACATTTTATCGCTCTTTTGTTGAAATTATTCACATTTAAGAAAATCCTGTCCAGCCCGTAAACTGTAAATCCCATGTTAATCAAAGCCTTTATGGATTCTTCGCCGTATGATTTGTCCATTTCATTTGGATCCAAAACAATACCCAAAAACGCCGTTTTTGTGAACTTGTCGTATTGTTTAAGCCCAACGTATCCCACTAATTTTCGGGACTTGTCCCTAATTGCAAAATACTTTTGAGTTTCCATTTCTCGTTTTTGGCGATACCACATTTTTATTTCAAAATCGTCCAAATCGGACAAGTTATAATCGATCAGTCTTTCGTCTGTGTGTTTTCCCCATTGTTCGATTTCAAATGCATCGTTTAATGTAAAATCTTCTAACGTCAACCTTTCAGTAGTTATCATTTATCAAACGCTCCTACATCGGGCATTTGTTTGTCCAAATCCATAAACTTCGTGTGTTCCTTGTCGAATAACATATCCACAGTTCCCGTTGGACCATTTCTGTGTTTTGCTACGATAATTTCCGCGATGTTTGGCTTGTCGGTTTCAGGATCGTAATAATCATCACGATACAACATCAACACAACGTCCGCATCTTGTTCGATAGCTCCTGATTCACGAAGGTCACTCATGACCGGTCTGTGGTTAGGTCTTTGGTCAGGCGCACGCGACAATTGGCTCAGTGCTAAAATTGGGCAATTTAATTCCTTCGCCAAACCTTTGAGCCCTCTTGAAATCGTGGAGATTTCTTGTTGTCTGTTCTCATTTCTGGAATTAGTAGTCATAAGTTGCAAATAATCTATAATAACCAAATCCAATTCGCCACGCGCTTTTAATTTTCTGCACTTGGAACGAAGTTCATTCAGCGAAATCGACGAAGTATCATCGACAAACATTTTGCTTTCTGCTAAAAGTTGTGATGCTTGTCCCAGATTCATCCACTCAGTAACTCTACCAGACACAAGTTCCGACAAATTAATGTTACTAAGTGCAGATAATAATCTCTGAGTCAATTGCATCTTACTCATTTCAAGAGAGAATATTGCGACGTGGTTTTCGATACTAGCCTTGTATGCAATGTTAAGCGCAAGTGATGTTTTACCCATAGCAGGACGCGCTGCAAGTAAAATCAAATCCGAGTTTTGAAGCCCTGAAAGTTGCCTATCCAAATCAATCAACCCAGTAGTAACCCCCGTAAGCTTTCCTTGGCTAACACTCATTTCACCAATTCTTGCAAGAGTTGGCTCCAACATTTCTTGGATTTTAACCAAATCTTGGTGTTTTCTGTTCTGACTGATTTTGAAAATATTGCTTTCGGCATATTCCAAAACCTCTCCAACGGAGTTGTTGGCAATGGACATATCAATCACATCTTGTGACACGCGCATAAGATTTCTGATAATCGACTTACTTTTGATAATATCTGCGTAGTATTTCACATTGACTGCACTTCCCACAGCTTCTGAAATGCTGATAAGTTCATCAATCCCGCCGATAATTTCGTACATATTATTGGATTTTAGTTTGTCTTCCAATGTAATATAATCCACAGGCTTTTTCTCATCGATTACTTGCAAAATCGCCTTGTAAATCTCCTGATATTTCGTAGAATAAAAATCCACCGGCTCCACGATTTCTGCCGCATCATCGACAGCTCTCTCGTCAAGTATCATCGCCCCGATTACACTTCTTTCAGCTTCCAAATCGCACGGCATAATATTCTGTTGATTTTCCATTACCTCACCGCCTTTCTTTTGTGTATTTTAAAAATTATTCCTTGTCTACAATTACTTCCAAGTTTGCGTTAATATCTGGATATACCCTAACTAAAACGTCAAAAGTTCCAAGTGATTTGATGTTGTCTTTCATTTCGATTTTTTTCTTATTAACATCCAAACCGTGTTGATCATTCAAAGCTTTTTCGATATCCATTGAAGTGATTGAACCGAAAAGTCTGTCGCCTTCACCTGTTTTGGCGATGATTTTTACTTTTATATTTTCGATTTTTTCTTTTAATTCATTAGCGTTTTTGATGTTTTCTCTTTCAATAGCTCTTAGTTCAGCTTGTTTTTCTTCCCAAATCTTGATGTTTTCCTTTGTTGCTTGTACGGCTAATTTGTTAGGAAGTAGGAAGTTTCTCGCAAAACCTGTCTTGGCATTAACCATTTCTCCAGCTTTTCCCAACTTATCTACATCACTAGTCAATATAACTTTCATCCGTATCCTCCTTCATATATTCGTCAATTGCTTGTTTTATCTTTTCTTCTGCTTCATCCATGCTACATTCTAATTGAGCACCTGCACTTGTAAGGTGACCTCCACCTCCGACTTTTTCCAAAATCAATTGCACCGATATTTTGCCCAAACTTCTCGCACTAACATGGATTTTATCTTTTATTTTCGCCAACACAAACGAAGCTTCCACACCCAAAATGTTGAGCAAATCGTCTGCCGATTGTGCCGCAACCAAAATAGACTCGTCAACTTCTTCTTCCAATCTTCCTATGGCGATGTTGTTTTTGTACATTTTCGATGAAGCGATAACATCTGATTTTAGTTTGATAGTTCTTTCATCATCCTTGAAAAGCTTCTTAACCTTGACACTGTCTGCGCCTTGTCTTTTCAAAATAGATGCCGCTTCAAAAGTTCTAACCCCTGTTTGATAAAAGAAATTCTTCGTATCCACAGTGATTCCTGCAAGTAATGCTTCTGCTACAATCTTTGGAATTTCTAGTTTTTCTGTCATGTAGAACAAAACTTCTGTCACCATTTCTGATGCACTAGATGCGTAAGGTTCCAAATAAGTCAACGAAGTATCCTTGATGTAGTCGGAACTTCTTCTGTGGTGGTCGATAACCACGATGTTTTTCGTAATATCCATAATTTCTTGACACTCTACGGAATTTCTCCTGTGGTTGTCGCAAATAATCACCAAACTATTGCTGTTACAATTTTCCTTAGCAAATGCATTCTTCACAAAATATTTCTTGTATTCTGGATTTTCTTCCAAAACCGCATTGTAAATATTCTCAATTTGAGGGCCAACCTCATTCAAAATAATATAACATTCTTTTTTATTAATCTTGCACGCTTCAAGCATTCCCAAACTAGATCCAATCGAGTCCATATCTGGATTTCTGTGACCCATGATAAACACATTGGAACTTTGAGTAATAAGCTTTTTCAATGCGTGTGACACAACTCTTGCCTTAACCTTGTTTCTTTTTTCAACAGCCTTGTTCTTGCCACCGAAATACTCAAGCTCTCCTGTATCAACCACAGCTTGTGCTCCTCCACGTCCAAGAGCAACGTCCAAGCACGCTCTGGATTTTTCGTGAATTTCGTACGGAGTATCACCAATAATTGATGCACCAATACTCAAAGTAACGGGAACATTGTTTGTGTTTTTGATGTCCTTAATCATATCCAACACAGAAAATTTTTGTTGCATAATATTTTCAAGCTCGTGTTTTTCCATAACCATAACGAACTTGTCAGATTCGTATTTTCTGATAAATGCGTTGTGACCTCTCGCAAAATCTTGCAAAATATTTTCCACATCTGAGAACACCCTCGTTCTCTCCTCTTCCTTTATGCTGTTACGCGCTTCGTCGTAATTGTCGATGAAAACATCCATCAAACAAAGCCTTTTTTCATCCAAAAGAGTCACAACATCCATGAAAGCAGTGTTGTCGATACCATAAAGCAAAGTCAAATCCTTGTCTTCGCTGTCTTTTATCGTAACAGGATAAAATCTGTAATATTTGCCGTCAACTTGTGTTTCGTAATAATCCAAGTTGTCATTGTCGTCTTTTACAGTCTTCAAATCCAGAATTTTTTCGATTTCATTGTTGAAAATCTCAATCTCATCGTCAGCCAAATCCTTAAAATAAGTGTTAAACCAACTGATTTTGTTCTTATCGTTGATAATTAAAAGTGGAAAAGGAACCTTGAATACAGCGTTTTTAGTAATATCTGTAAACTCATTATTAAGATTAATAATCTTATCCTCAACCTTTTTGTTCTTATTGTTGATATAAGTGTATTCATTAACTATCAAAAATGCCGAAGCAATAAAAGCCAAAGTTCCTATGATATTTTGAAAATAAAACAAAATCGCTGAAAGTATCACCAACAAAACCGATTCTACAATCAAACGCTTCATTGAATATTTAAGCTCTTGCATCTTTTTCCTTCTTTCTCAGATCTTTAAAGCTGTTCAAAGCTCCCAAGCCTGCCAAAATATAAATAAATGGTTGAATGGCAACTAAAATCACAACAGTCAACACCTTAAAAGGAGTCGACAATGATTTCAAATATGAAAACATCAAAGCAATTCCTCCCAATAAGTACGAACTAATTCCGAAAACCGACAAATTATACAACAAATAATTTCCCAAATCCTTATTCACAAAATAAACAATTCCCGAAATCAATACCAATCCAACAATTGTGATTGTGAATTTCGTGTCTATTCTGAAATCGTGAAACTGATGTTCCTTAGATTTTTGTGGAATATACACATTCAACACACTTGTATAAAAAGCGATAAGTCCCAAAATTGCATACACAGCCCTCACAATAAGCTTAGATGATTGTTCAAACATAATTTTAAAAGACTTCATCAATTCTTCGTCCATCTTCACAGAACTCAAAACCTTCATGAAATCATTCAACTTTACGTTAATCACATCTGCAATCGACATATCTGCATTTAGTTTCAAAAGCAAATTCGTCAACAAAACGAAAACACAAATTCCAACGAAACTAATCGTTATAGTTTGTTTGTCGTCAAATCCCGAACCAAGCAAATTCAAAATCGAATAGAACACCAAAATTATGTACAATCCGACAGGAATTGCTATCATAGGGCTTGACACAACCATACTCAACACAAAAAATATACCGAAAGATATCAGAGCGAGTCTGTTATCTTTATCCAATCCTAACTTAATAAAATAAGAAGGCAACACAATAAATCCAAATGGAAACAAAAACAAGCTCACAACATAAATCATCAGAGCTTTTAATGAAATTTTCATTAAAGATTTATAATCAATCGTATTAATAATCCCACCTCCGTTATCATATTATTATATCATAAAATAGCACAGAAATTTATATCCCACGATGGCGATAAATCACGAAACTATCCTAATCTTAGCAGAAATAGAACATTTCTCACCACATTTCAAACCAAACTTTGAACCAACTGAATCCCTGTTCAAATTAGACACATAATAAGAACAATTCCCGTCCACAAAATCACTTGTAGATTCTAATTTGTATCCAGAAATCTCACTTACAATATTTTGACTTTCCAAATTATTTTTCCAATCAATCACAACTGCTGGATTCATCTTAATTGTGTGGTCGGAATTGTTAATCACATTCACATTAACACTCACACTATCATTTGTGAATTGATACACAACAAAACTTTCAATCCCCTCACTGACACATCTTAGAACGCACATATCCTCAGATTTGCTCACAACATCGTATTCTTCATTCACGAAAAGACCATCAGTCGGATAACGAAAAGTCTTGTCCACGCCGTAATTTGGAATACAGATTTTCAAATCATCAATCATATTTACATCGTCTATTTTAAACTGTTCGATCCTCGCACCAACACTGTTAATGTAAATTTCCATGTTTTTAATCGCATATAAAATTCTCATTTAATCACTCCCTGTGATATATATACCCAAATGAGTTTTGTTTGCAATTAAAAAAATGCCCCGTCAATGACGAAGCATT
This sequence comes from Finegoldia sp., assembly GCF_046991905.1. NCBI lineage: Bacteria > Bacillati > Bacillota > Tissierellia > Tissierellales > Peptoniphilaceae > Finegoldia > Finegoldia sp. Next base: position 76,073 of record NZ_JBKWZF010000010.1, read on the forward strand.
CTATGTTATCTTAAAGCTCTTCTGAAACCAGCAGCACGAGCCTCTTTTTCTGTTCTAAAATATCTTATATGACTTGGTTTGATCTTATTGTAATCTCTTTGTCCAGGAAGATGATAAATCATTGAATTCATATTCCCTTTAATTCTTCCTTCACCAACAGGACCGTATCCATCTTGGTAGATGTAGTTTGGTTTACTTGGTTTGGAAGCTTCTTTTTTGGCTTGTTCTTGTTTTTTTAGTTCCAATTCCCTTTGTTTTCTAGCTTGTTCCTCCTTGGCTTTTCTTTCCCTTTCGATTCTTTTCATCTCGTTTACTTCTTCAGCAGTAGGATTAGAAAATATATTACTAGCTACAGACTTTTCTCCACCAACAATAGTTACAGATTTCATATTTTCCAAATAATTCTTAGCAGATTGTGTTAAATTTTCATTGTCTGTCAAAATAATAGGTGCCTTGTAATTTTTTGCGATACTTACAGCTGACAAGCTATCTGCGAAAACTTTTGAGTTTGCCAAAATAGCATTTTCATTGTTTTCAAATGATTTTTTTGCAAGAGCAAGTGATGTTTGATATCTATCTTTTCCTGCTATTCTTTCCCCAGTAAAACCGTTCAAAGGAAGTTGGTTAACCCCACCAATTGCTATTTCTTTCAAATCAGATTTTGGGTAAGAATTACCATCGCTAAGTACCATCAATGCTTTGTGATCTGCCATGAAACTAGTTGCACTAAGAGCATCAGGGAAATTTTTGCCGCTCGCAATCAATAAATATTCTGCATCGATAAATTCTTTTGTTTTTTCCATAACCTTCACAGAAGTTTCGTATCTGTTATTTCCCTTAAGCCTTTCAATGTTAATATCATTAACAGCAGATTTTACAGATTCTTCGATATTTGAACTCAACGCATTTTCCCCGCCAACAATATACATATTCTTAGGCTTTAAATTTGCGATTTCTTCTTTTACCCTTAAATCCATATTTTCATCTGACAAAATAAGCGGCGCATTCAAAGCTGCTGCAAGTTGACCTGCTGACAAAGCATCCGCAAAGTTGAATCCACTTGCGAGTACGACATTGTCTGATTCATTGAACATCGCTTTTGAAATTTCAATAGAAGTTCCAATCCTATCTTTTCCAGCAATTCTCGTAACATTTTCAACATTTGCGCTAGACACACCCGCTGGAATCATAAAAGAAATAACCAATGCGGCTAGTGTAAGTTTTTTCAAATTTTTAATCAACATTTTCTCCTCCATTAATTTAATATACTACTATGATACCATAATATATTAAAATTTCTAACCAAATTTTTAACCTTTAATATTACTTAATGAGCAAATTCCCCAAAAACATAACAATTGGAAACGCTAACACTAATAAAAAATTCAAAATAGCTTTTGGAACACTTTTTTCAATCAAAGAAAAAACAATTCCAATTATTCCCAAAATCGGACAAACATATACCGTCACAAATCCAATAGGTCTCAGATTACCCAAGAAATCGAACTGAAAATCCTTCAATATAAAACTAACCACAAGACACACAACACCAATGATAAATGTCCACAGGCTTTTGTTCTTCGTTTTGTTCATAAACTCCCTCCTATATTTAATATCATTATATCCTATTTGAGAATTATTTGATATATTATTTCATCAAAAAAGAGTGTAGAACAATCTACACCCTTGTGTTTAATATTTACGAAGCTATTTCAACTTTAGTAGCCACGCCATTTTCAACAGTAATTACCAACGCAAGTCCCGTATTCTTGCATAATTTATAGTAATTCAAAAACTCAGTCTTGTTAAAATAACTTGGTCTTGCAAGTCCGCTTACTGCTCTGAAAACTGTCTTGTCTGTGATTTTGAAAGAGTGATTTACGCTGTGACCAATGCTCTTTCCAGAATCTAGTTCATTAGGATCATTATTATAAGAAATATATCCAGAAACAACCAAGTAATCTCCGTTTATACTTACTTTGTAAGCTTGATTAGACTCCTTGGCTTGTTTTTTGGATAGCTTTGAACTTATTAAACTTGAAAAATATTCACCAGTTTTTGTGTGCAAATTCTTATCTTCTTTCTTTACAACAGGTTTTTTTCTAGTCATTATATCCTTCACAACAGTCTTTTCTCCACCAACTATGAACACATTTTTGCCATTCAAATATTTCTTGGCGTTTTCCGTCAAGCTATTTGATTGTGTCAATATGATTGGTGCGTTGTGTTTTTTAGTTAAACTTACTGCTGACAAGCTATCTGCAAACACTTCTCCACTTGCAAGGATTGCGCTATTGTTGTTTTCAAATGATGCTTTTGCTATTTGTAGTGCTGTTTCGTATCGGTTTGATCCGTATATTCTTTTTCCTTTGAAGCCTTTTAGTGGTAGTTGGTTAACTCCACCTATTGCAATTTCTTTTAAGTTTGAGCTAGGGTAAGAATTACCATCACTCAAAACCATTACTGATTTGTGATTAACAAAGAAAGATGTCGCTGCTAGTGCATCTGGGAAGTTTTTGCCACTTGCTATCAACAAATATTCTGGGTTTATGATTTCTTTTGTTTTTTCCATGACTTTTTGTGATGTAGAATATCTGTCTTGTCCTTCAAGTCTTGTTACATCTATGTTTTTTGATTTTAATGTTGTGTCAACTCCACTTTTACTGATTGCATTATCTCCACCTACAACGTAAACTTTTTTTGCTTTCAAACGTTCGATTTCGTTCTTTGTTTGTGAATCTAGTTTATTTTGTGATGATAATAAAAGTGGTGCGTTAAGTGCTGATGCAAGTTGACCTGCTGATAATGCATCTGCAAAGTTGAATCCACTTGCAAGTACTACATTTTCTGATGTAGTATATGCTGATTTGGATATTTCTACAGATGTTTGGATTCTATCCTTGCCAGATATTCTTGTAACTTGTTGTGATTTTTCTTGTTGTTGTGTATTTTGTTTGTCAGCATTTACAACGCCAATTGGAAGAACCATGGATAGTGCAAGCGTTGATGCCAATACTTTTTTCAAAATTTTCGTGTTCATTTTTGCCTCTCGTTAATTATTTTCGTATGCTTCTAATACTTTGTTGTAGCCTTCTTCTTTTAAAGCTTCTTCAACATATCCTCTGATTTCTGTTGTTGGATATACATTTCTTTTTATAGATTTCATTTTCTTCAACACATCTTCAACGATAATGTTCACATCGGAAGCATTCATCTTCGCTCCAGAAGAATCTGATGTTTGGGCTATTGAATGGAATATTTTTTCCTTGTCAAAGCTTTCAACGCTGCCAAGTTTTTTAAGCACCCATTCTCCTTCTTCTCCAAACATTTCATCAAGCACATTGATTTTTGCATCTTCAATAATACTAGCAACTTTATTTGGGTCGATATCGTTATCCTTGAAATAGTCAAATAATATTTTTGTTAAATCGTTCATAAAATCCTCCTTTAAAAAATTAGAGCATCCATTAAAAAACGGATGCTCAGCTTGTCTAATTTATCTACCTTAATTAAGGTTATTATTCTATAATTTTAGAAACAACGCCAGCTCCTACTGTTCTTCCGCCTTCTCTGATGGCAAATCTTAATCCTTCTTCGATTGCGATTGGAGTGATTAATTCGATTATGAATTTTG